>DAHVRS010000361.1 GCA_027322375.1 Brachybacterium sp.
CGTGCTTGGCCTGGAGCTGCATGAGCAGCGGGACCGGGTCGTGGGTCGCGGAGATGATCAGGCCGCCGCCGGGGACGAGCGATTCGATCGCGCCGAAGATCGAGGCGTGACGGATCGCGTGCGGGATCGTCTGCACGTCGAGCTCGGGCAGACCCTCGTCGTGCTCACCGCACGCGCAGCCCTGCTGATTCGGCTTCTGGTCCACGGCCTCCTCGCGCGAGCGCTGGATGCTGATGTCGGCCATGTCGACTCCTGTCGTCGGGGATGGGCAGGACGTTCGGTCCTGCGCAGGTCTGACGAATATATTACGGTCATGTCCGTGGAAAATGAGGAACGAGGTCCCGAGCCGGCTTCTGCCGATGTGCCAGAGCGCCGCCATGCCTCCGCGCCCGAGGCGGCGAGCTCTCCACCGGCACGCCGGCGCAGCGCCGACGGACGCCGCCACACCACCGCCCGCGAGCAGGTGCTGCGCACCCTCGAAGCACAGACCGCACCCGTCTCCGTCGGTGCGCTGAGCCGCGCAACCGGCCTGCACGAGAACACCGTGCGCGGCCACCTCGACCAGCTCCTCGCCGACGGGCACGCCACCCGTGCGCTCGCCCCCGCCGAGGGCCGCGGCCGCCCCGCCTGGCTGTGGCGTCCCACCCTCCACGGCGCCGCCTCGCCCTACGCCGCGCTCGCCGGCGTGCTCGCCGAGACGATCGCCCGCACCAGCCCCGACCCGGCCGCGACCGCGCACGAGGCGGGCCTCAGCTGGGGCCGACAGGTCCTCGGCGACCTGCCCGCGCGCTTCACGCCGCCCACGCCCCGTGAGCGCGTGCTGGAGGTGATGGCGGCCCAGGGCTTCGCCCCGCAGGAGGACGGCGAGAACATCACCCTGCACCGCTGCCCCCTGCTCGAGGCCGCCGACCAGCACCCCGAGGTGGTCTGCGCCGTGCACCGGGGCCTCGTCGACGCCCTCCTCGACCCGCCCGCGGCCGGTGCCCCGGCCGCGCGCGCTGAGCTCGTGCCCTTCGCCGCGCCCGGGGTCTGCCGGCTGCGCCTGGAGGCGGCCGGATGAGCGCGCCGTCCCGCCGCCGGCGCCCCTCCTGGCGGCTCGGCTGGATGCTCCCTGCCGGTCTCGCCCTGCTCGCCGGCCTCGACGCCGCGCTGCTCCTGCTGGGGCTGCCCGCCCCGGTCACCACCGCCCGCCTGCCGCTCGTGCACGGGATGCTGCTCGTGCTCGGCTTCGTCGGCACTCTCATCGCGCTCGAGCGCGCCACCGCACTGGCCCGCTGGTACGGATTCCTCGCCCCGGGCCTGCTGGGCCTGGCCGGGACCAGCCTGCTCGCCGATCCGCTGCCGCTCGAGGTCGGCAAGACGCTGCTGGTCATCGGCACCGCCGCGTTCACGCTGGTGTACATCCCGCTGTGGCGCCGCCAGCACGATGACGCCGTCCTCGTCCAGCTGCTCGCCGCGGGCCTCGCCTGCGGCGGCGCGCTGCGCTGGGCCGATGGGGCGCTGTTCGATGACGTGCTGCCGTGGCTGATCGGCTTCGTGGTCCTCACCATCGCGGCCGAGCGCGTCGAGCTCGCCCGTATCACGCTGGGCCCGTCGGCCGGGCTGCGCGTCCTCGTGCATGCCGCGAGCATCGTCCTCGCCCTGCTGGTCGGGATCTGGCATCCCGAGGCCGGGGCGGTGCTGCTCGGCGTCGCGCTCGCCGCGCTCGCGATCTGGCTCATCCAGCACGACGTCGCCCGACGCACCGTGCGCATGCTGGGCGGGCCCCGCTTCATGGCCGCCGCGATCCTGG
>DAHVRS010000379.1 GCA_027322375.1 Brachybacterium sp.
CCGCACCCCGCACAACCCCCGCGCCCGCCCTGCCCGGCCCCTGCCCTGCCCGGCCCCTGGACCACCCCACGACCCCCTCCCCGCACCGTGTTACCTTTTGGCCTAGATCAAAGTGGTGCAGGGAGGGTCGCGGCGTCAGGAGCCGCTGGCCCGCGCCGCGTGAGCTGTGAAGGAGCTCCCCTGTGAGCACCCCTGCCCCCCTTTCCCTCATCGGCGACACCCCGGACACGGGCACCGGCACCGTCAAGCGCGGCCTCGCCGAAATGCTCAAGGGCGGCGTCATCATGGACGTCGTCACCCCCGAGCAGGCGAAGATCGCCGAGGACGCCGGTGCCGTCGCCGTCATGGCGCTCGAGCGAGTCCCCGCGGACATCCGCGCCCAGGGCGGCGTCTCGCGCATGTCCGATCCGGACATGATCGACGGGATCATCGAGGCGGTCTCCATCCCGGTGATGGCCAAGGCCCGCATCGGCCACTTCGTCGAGGCGCAGGTGCTGCAGGAGCTGGGCGTGGACTTCATCGACGAGTCCGAGGTCCTCTCCCCCGCCGACTACGTCCACCACATCGACAAGCACCGCTTCACCGTGCCGTTCGTGTGCGGGGCGACGCACCTGGGCGAGGCGCTGCGCCGCATCACCGAGGGCGCGGCGATGATCCGCTCCAAGGGCGAGGCCGGCACCGGCGACGTCTCCGAGGCGACCAAGCACATCCGCACCATCAACGCCGAGATCCGGGCCCTGGCCTCCCGCTCGGAGGACGAGCTCTACCTCGCCGCGAAGGAGCTCCAGGCCCCGTACGCGCTGGTCAAGGAGGTTGCGGAGGCGGGTGCGCTGCCCGTGCCGATGTTCACCGCGGGCGGGGTCGCGACCCCTGCGGATGCGGCGATGATGATGCAGCTGGGGGCCGACGGGGTGTTCGTCGGCTCGGGCATCTTCAAGTCCGGGAACCCGGCGAAGCGCGCCGCCGCGGTGGTCCGCGCGACCGTCTCCTACGAGGATCCGGCCGTGATCGCAGAGGTCTCGCGCGGCCTGGGCGAGGCAATGGTGGGCATCAACGTCGCCGACCTCCCGGCCCCGCACCGTCTCGCCGAGCGGGGCTGGTGAGCACGGGCGGGTCAACCGCTCCTCGGCCTTCCGCGGCGGGTCCGCGCATCGGGGTGCTCGCGCTGCAGGGGGATGTGCGCGAGCACGCCCGTCTCCTTGAGCAGCTCGGTGCGCAGGTCACGCTGGTGCGGACGCCAGCGGAGCTCGCCGCGGTGGAGGGCCTCGTGATCCCGGGCGGGGAGTCGACGGTGATCGACCGCCTCGCCCGGCTCACCGGGCTGCAGGTCCCGCTGCCGGAGGCGATCGCGGGCGGGCTGCCGGTGCTCGGCACGTGCGCGGGGCTCATTTTGCTCGCCGCCCGGCTCGAGGGCGCCGGCCCTGGTCAGGAGACGTTCGGCGGGCTGGATGTGACCGTGCGCCGCAATGCGTTCGGTCGGCAGACGCAGTCCTTCGAGACGGAGCTCGTGGTGCCCGCGCTGGACGGGGTCGGCGCAGGAGCACCGCCCGCGCGGGCCGCATTCATCCGCGCGCCGTTGATCGAGGAGATCGGTCCGGAGGCGGAGCTGCTCGCCGCGCTGCCCGACGGTCGGGCGGTCGCGGCGCGCCAGGGCCGGGTCATGGGGCTCGCTTTCCACCCCGAGTCCACCGGCGAGACCCGCTTCCACGAGCTGTTCCTGCAGGACGTGCGCGAGCGCTGAGCCCGACGGGCCCGGCAGTGCGGCGTCAGGCAGCGCGCTCGATGGCATCCCTGCTCATGACTGTGTTCTCACAGCTCAGTGGTCGCCACGCATCTCGGCGAGGAGTTCCTCCATCTCGCGCGAGGTGCACGTCGGCCCGTCGACACGCGACGGCCACGGAGCCGGGTTCTGGCGTGCGGGGGTGAATCGTCCCTCGCGCTGCAATCTGGCCAGTACCCGTTCGCTTGCTGTGGACATGGCTCTCAGCGTCCTCTCCCTCCAAGAACTCCGCCAGCACCCACAGGCATCCGACGGCGCTCTGCTCAGCCCCGCAGCAGCGGCGCGATCTCGCGGCCCCAGGCGGCGACGGCAGGCAGGTCGCGGAAGTCGCCGGTGGGGGTGCGCATGGACTTCAGCAGCACGCGCTCGTGCAGCGGGATCCGGTCCATGAGCACCCAGCCGGGGAAGTTCGCGACGGCGACGGGGTCGCGGGTGAGGGTGGCGAGGAAGGCGTCGGTCGCCTTCTGCTTCCCGGCCTTCTTGGGGTCGGAGGCGGAGCCGGAGCAGGAGAAGAAGGCGAAGGGTCGCTCAGCAAGAACCTCCGCATGCGTCTCCGCCCAGCTCGCGGCGCTCTTCTCGATCGACTCGATGCGCACGCCGGAGCCGAGCACCACCGCGTTGTAGCTGGCCGGATCAGGCCCGTCCGCGATGTCGACGAGGTCGCAGGCAAGGCCCGCCTCGCGCAGGGAGCCCGCGAGGGTCACTGCGAGGGTGCGGGTGGCTCCGGAGTGGGTCGCATAGGCGACGAGCGCTGTCATACCGGCATCGTGCCAGCGCTACGGGCCCGCAACCAGGGACTGAGGTCCGCCACCGCTCACTCGCACCCCTCTCCCGCCGCCACCGGGCAGGCCCGCCTCCCCCGCTGACCCCACCCGTCGGACCCTATATTTCACCTGTCTACGCAGGTCAGCGGCAGATCACGATTCGGTGGTCATGACCGTTCGGTCACTGGATCCGGGCCCGGAACGGGCGGATACTCATCGGACACGGCGATGGCCGCCGTGGCCTTCGCCGTTCTTGGAGGAGGCAGCCGTGAAGAAGTCCGTCCTTTCCGTCCTCGCCACATGCGCGCTCATGCTGGGTCTGGGTGTCCTCGCCCCGACTGCCGCATCCGCCGCACCGTACTGCGGGATCCGTTGGGGGTCGCTCCCCGAAACGGTCTCCGCCACCACCTCAGCTCAGGTCGAGAATCTCCGCTCCGGCCGTCATGACTGCTACGACCGGCTCGTGATCGACCTCCGGGGGGAGGTCACCGGATACTCCGTGTCCTATGTCAGCCGAGTGGCGACACTCGGCTCCGGCAAGGTCGTGCCCCTCTCCGGCGGCGCTGACCTGCAGATCCTCATCGAGGCCGCGGCCTACGACCAAAACGGTGACGCGACGTACTCGCCGCGCACCCCGTCCCGCGCCGTGAACGTGACCGGCTACCGCACCTTCCGCCAGGTCGCGTACGCCGGCAGCTTCGAGGGGCAGACCCTCATCGGTCTCGGCGTCCGCGCCCGGCTCCCGATGCGGGCCTTCGTGCTCGACGGACCTGGTGACGGGTCCCGTCTGGTGATCGATGTGGCTCACCGCTGGTGAGCTGCGCGCATCACGTGTCTCCCGTCGGCCGGTGATCCCTCAGGGGTCGCCGGCCGCCGCATGCCCGGGGCCGTGCCCCAGGGACCAACCCCCCGTCGGCCGCCCATCCTCGCCCTGGTCAGCGGATGAGGCGGCGCTCCCGGGCGACGCGCAGTGCGGCGGTGCGGTTGTCCACGCCGAGCTTCTCGTAGAGGTGGACGAGGTGGGTCTTCACCGTGGATTCACTGATGAACAGCTGCTTCGCGGTCTCGCGGTTGGTGGCGCCGGTGCTGAGGACCTCGAGGATCTCGGTCTCGCGGGGGGACAGGGCGGTACGCGGGGCGGACATGCGCCGCACCAGCAGCTGCTGCACCTCCGGGGAGAGGACGCTGCGGCCCGCGGCGGCATCCCGCACCGCCTCGAGCAGCGCCTCGGTGGGCGAGTCCTTGAGGACGTAGCCGCTCGCGCCAGCCTCCAGCGCGCCCACCACATCGGCTTCCGCATCGAAGGTGGTCACGGCGAGGACCTGCACGCCCGGATGCTCCTCGCGCAGCGTGCGGGTGGTCTCGATCCCGCCGATGCCCTTGCCGAGGTTCAGGTCCATGAGCACCAGGTCAGGGAGGGGATCGCCGGTGGTGGCGCGCTTGTGGAGCGCGGCGAGGGCCTCTTCGCCGGAGGCGAGCTCGTCGATGACCTCGATCTCCGGATCGGCCTCGAGCAGGGCGCGCAGCCCGGCGCGGACCACGGGATGGTCATCGACCATCATCAGCCGGATGCTCATGGGCGGGTCTCCTTCGCGCGCAGGGGCAGGGTCAGGCCGACGGTGGTGCCCTCGCCCGGGGACGAGTCGATCGCCACCGTACCCCCGGCCCGGTCCAGGCGCGCCCTGAGCAGGCGCAGCCCGTCCCCTCCCCCGGCGCCGTCGCGCGTGGGGGCAGGCACGGCGCCGGCCTCCACGGCGCTGGGGTCGAAGCCGCGGCCGTCATCGACCACGTCCAGGCTCACCCGGTCCGGCCACCAGCCGAGCGTGAGCACGCAGCGCTGCGCCTCGGCGTGCCGCTGCACGTTCGCGACGAGCGACTGCGCGGCGCGGTGCAGGGTCTCGACCTGCTGGGGCGCGAGATCGGCCGGTTCCCCGTCGATCCGCAGCTCCCAGCGGGGCGTGGGCCCGAGCGCTTCGGCGCGGGTGAGGACGCTGCGCAGCGCCTGCTCGAGGGTCGCGGCGGGGGCGCGGTCGGCGAGATCGCGCACCAGGCGGCGCGCGTCGGCGAGGTTCTCGCGTGCGGTGCGCTCGATCCCGGCGAACTCCTCCGCGGCCGGCGGGTGGGCGGCGCCGGCGGTGCGGGACTGCATCACGATCGAATTCAGGCCCTGGGCGAGGGTGTCGTGGATGTCGCTCGCGAGGCGCTGACGCTCCTCGGCGACGCCCTTGCGGTGCTCGGAATCGGCCAGGTCCTCCTGGGCGGCGCGCAGCTGCGCGACCAGCATCCGGTTGCGGTCCGTCTCGTGGAGGAGCCGCTGGAAGACGGCGTGCGCGACGAGGGAGAACACGGCGCCGATGACCGGGCCGAGCACTTCCCCGACGCCGAGGAAGGGCTGGTCGCGGCCCAGCACCGGGGAGACGATCGCCCACAGGGTCACGAGTGCGAGGGCGAGGGGGCCGCCGACGGGTCCGAGCGCGAACAGCACCAGGAAGAACAGCGTGAACGCGATCCACACGAAGGAGGCGGAGACGAAGGTGCTCGCCATCCACGCCGCGACCAGCGCGAGCACCCACGGGGCCGACGGAAGGAGCAGGTCGGTGCTCTCTTCGCGGCCCGCGGCACCGCGGCGCAGCGCCCGCTGGGAGCCGGCCAGGTAGATCCCGGCGAGGACAGCGGCGGTGAGGAGCGCGAGCGGCAGCGGGACCTGGCCCGAGACCGCTGCACGGACGGCGCCGATGACGGGCAGGACCAGGAAGGCGACGTGCATCGCCCCGCGCAGCGTCGCGGCGAGGGCGGTGGAAGTGTCGGCGGGCGGCGCCGGGTCTGGTGCCGGGTCAGGTGCAGAGGCGGAGACAGGGGCGGTGCTCACCCCGCCCACTCTAGGGCTGGCGGTGATCGCTACAGGCAGTCCGACGCCGGTGCGTGGCGGGTCCGGGCCGCCGCGCACCGGCGAGGTGCCGGTGACCATACTCCCGCCGCGGCGCCGCGTCAGCCCGCCATGGCCACATGCTCGCGGGGCGTGTACGCAGCAAAGGGCCGAGACCGCCATGTGGCAGTCCCGGCCCTCCGGAAGATTCGATCTCGCGGGCGCACAACCCGCGCGAGATCAGCCTGAGTGCGAGCTCAGACGTGCGTCAGGATCAGGCGCTGGGGATGACCAGACCCGTGCCCGCCGCGCGAGCGGCGTCGAAGCGCGCCTGGACGTCGGCCCAGTTCACGATGTTCCAGATGGCCTTGACGTAGTCGGCCTTCACGTTCTGGT
>DAHVRS010000396.1 GCA_027322375.1 Brachybacterium sp.
CCTCCGGCACCACCGGGAAGCCCAAGGGCCTGGTCCACACCTCCGGCGGCTATCTCGCCCACACCTCCTGGGCGCACTGGGCGCACTTCGATGCGAAGGACTCCGACGTCCACTGGTGCACGGCCGACCTCGCCTGGGTCACCGCCCACACCTACGAGATCTACGGCCCGCTCTCCAACGGGCTCACCCAGGTGATCTACGAGGGCACTCCCGGGCAGCCGCACCGCGAACGGCACCTGGAGATCATCGAGCGGTACGGCGTGACCGTCTACTACACCGCCCCCACCCTCATCCGCACCTTCATGAGCTGGTTCGGGGACGAGCTGCCTGCCGGGCACGACCTGTCCTCGCTGCGCCTGCTCGGCACGGTGGGCGAGGCGATCAACCCCGAGGCATGGATCTGGTTCCGCCGCACCTTCGGCCGGGACGCGCTGCCGATCATCGACACCTGGTGGCAGTCCGAGACCGGTGCCTCGATGCTCGTGCCCCTGCCCGGCGTCACCACGCTGAAGCCCGGCTCCGCGACCGGGGTCCTGCCCGGCATCGACATGGCCGTGGTCGACGAGGACGGGAACGAGGTCCCCGCAGGAGTTGCCGGGACGCTCGTCGCGCGACAGCCCTGGCCCGGCATGGCCCGCACCGTGTGGGGCGATCCGGAGCGCTACCGCGACTCCTACTGGGCCGACCACGCCGGCCGCGGCGAGCACGGCGGCTACTACGTCGCCGGGGACTCCGCGACGGTCGACACCGACGGCTGCTTCTGGATCCTGGGCCGCCTCGACGACGTCGTGAACGTCTCCGGGCACCGCCTCTCCACGATCGAGATCGAGTCCGCGCTGGTCGCCGACCCCGGCGTGCAGGAGGCCGGCGCCGCCGGCGTCGAGGATGCGCTGACCGGCCAGGCCGTCGCCGTGTTCGTGATCCGCAGCGGTGACGGGGATGCTGCGCTGGACGTGCCCGCGCTGCGGGCCCGGGTCGCGGCCGAGATCGGTCCGGTCGCCAAGCCCCGCTTCATGGTCGCCGTCCCGGATCTGCCCCGCACCCGCTCGGGCAAGATCATGCGCCGCCTGCTCGCACAGCTCGTCCACGCCGAACGCGCCCGGCGCGCCGGCCGCGAGCCCGCACCGCTCGGGGACATCACGTCCCTGCAGAACCCGGAGGCCGTCGCCGCCGTCGCGGAGGTGCTCGCGGCGCTGCCTCCCACCGACCCGCTCGTCAGACCCTGACCTGCCCGCACCGACCTGCACGATCCGTTCGCACCGACCCGTACGACCCTGGAGGATCCCATGACCATCTCCGTCCCCGCCTCGACCTTCGAGACGCCGCTGAAGTTCGCGTACTGGGTGCCGAACGTCTCCGGCGGTCTCGTCGTCTCCACGATCGAGCAGCGCACCGACTGGCAGCTGCCCTACAACTCGCGCCTCGCGCAGATCGCGGAGAACTCCGGTTTCGAGTACGCGCTGACCCAGACCCGCTACGCCGCCAGCTACGGCGCGGACAAGCAGCATGAGGCCTCCGCCTTCTCCCTCGCCCTGCTGGGCGCGACCGAGCGCCTGAAGGTGATCGCCGCCTTCCACCCCGGCATGTGGCACCCGGGCGTGCTCGCCAAGTGGCTGATCACCGCCGATCACCTCTCCGGCGGCCGCGCCGCGGTGAACATCGTCTCCGGCTGGCTGAAGGACGAGTTCGTGAAGTTCGGCCTGGACTGGCTCGAGCACGACGAGCGCTACGTGCGCACCGAGGAGTTCATCAACGCCCTGCGCGGCCTGCTCACCGAGAACGGGTACAGCCAGGACGGCAAGTACTACAGCATCGACGAGTTCACCCTGAACCCCAAGCCCGTCGACGTCCCCGGCCGCCCCCACCCGGAGATCTTCTTCGGCGGCAACTCCACCGCCGCTCAGGCCACCGCCGGCCGCGTCGCCGACTGGTACTTCTCCAACGGCCGCACCCTCGAGGGCTACGAGGAGAACGTCGCCGGCGTCCTCGCCTCCGCCGCGCAGGCCGGCCGCGCCCCGAAGTTCGGCCTGAACGGCTTCGTCATCGCCCGCGAGTCCCGCCAGGAGGCGGAGGACACGCTGCGCGAGATCGTCGCGAAGGCGCACCGCCCCGCCGTCGAGGGCTTCCGCCAGTCCGTGCAGGAGGCCGGTGCGTCCACCAAGGACGGCAAGGGCATGTGGGCCGACTCCTCCTTCGAGGACCTCGTCCAGTACAACGACGGCTTCAAGACCCGCCTCATCGGCACGCCCGAGGAGATCGCGGACCGCATCATCGAGTACAAGAAGGTCGGCGTGAACCTCATGCTGACCTGCTACCTCCACTTCCAGGAGGAGATCGCCGCCTTCGGCCGCGACGTGCTGCCGATCGTGCGTGAGAAGGAGAAGGACCTCGCCCGTGCGAACGGCACCGAGCTGAACACCGACCTGCTCCCCGTCGTCCCCGGCGTCTCCGCCGAGGAGGCCGAGCGCGCAACCTTCGAGACCCTCCCCGAGGACCACCCCGCGAAGGCGGCGGTGTCCGCATGACCCAGGACCTCCAGGAGGACCCCGTGACCACCGCGACCACCCCATCGGCCACTGCGCCGTCGGCCGCTGCGCCCACTGCACCCGCTGGTGGGTTCGGCTTCCGCACCCGTGCGCTGCACGCGGGCGGCACGCCGGACGCCCAGCACGGCGCGCGCGCCGTCCCGATCTACCAGACCACCTCGTTCGTGTTCGATGACGCGGACGACGCCGGGAACCTGTTCGCGCTGCAGAAATACGGCAATATCTACTCCCGCATCGGCAACCCCACGGTCGCCGCGTTCGAGGAGCGGATCGCCTCGCTCGAGGGCGGGATCGGCGCGGTCGCGACCGCATCCGGGATGAGCGCCGAGTTCATCACCTTCGCGGCGCTCGCCGGGGCGGGCGACCACATCGTCGCCTCCGCCCAGCTGTACGGCGGCACCGTCACCCAGCTCGACGTCACCCTGCGCCGCTTCGGCGTGGAGACCACCTTCGTCGCCTCCTCCGAGGCGGAGGACTACCGTGCCGCGTTCCGGCCGGAGACGAAGGCGCTGTACGTCGAGATCATCGGCAACCCCTCCGGGGAGATCGCTGACCTCGAGGCGCTCGCCGACCTCGCCCACGAGCACGGCGTCCCGCTCGTGGTCGACGCGACCCTCGCCACCCCCTACCTGGTGCGA
>DAHVRS010000446.1 GCA_027322375.1 Brachybacterium sp.
CTTCGCGGCGAGGCGGGCGTTCTGCCCGTCCTTGCCGATCGCGAGCGAGAACTGCCCCTCGGGGACGATCGCACGGACCGCACGGCCCGCCTCGTCGATCACCGTCACGCTGCTGACCTTGGAGGGCGAGAGCGCGTTGGCGACGTAGGTCGCCGGATCCTCGTCGAAGTCGACGATGTCGATCTTCTCGCCGCCGAGCTCGTTCATCACCGAGCGCACGCGCGCACCCATCGGGCCGATGCAGGCGCCCTTGGGGTTGATGCCGGGGGCGGTGGCGCGCACAGCCATCTTCGTGCGGTGCCCGGCCTCACGGGCGAGGCCCGCGATCTCGACGGTGCCGTCGGCGACCTCGGGCACCTCGAGCGCGAAGAGGCGGCGCACGAGGTTCGGGTGGGAGCGGGAGAGCATGATCTGCGGACCCTTGGGGCCGCGGCGGGCCTCGGTGACGTAGGCGCGCAGGCGGCGGCCGTGGGAGTAGTCCTCCCCCGGCACCCGCTCATGCGGCGGCAGCACGGCCTCGACCTCGCCGAGGTCCACGAGCACCATGCGCGGGTCGCGGCCCTGCTGGATGACGCCGGAGACGATGTCGTCGGCGCGGTCTGCGTAGGTGCCCAGCACCGCCTCGTCCTCGAGATCGCGGATGCGCTGGAAGATCACCTGGCGGGCGGTCGAGGCGGCGACGCGGCCGAAGTCCTCGGGGGTGTCGTCCCACTCCTCGACGACGACGCCGTCCCCGTCGCGCTCGCGGGCGATGACGGCGACCTCGCCGGTGCTCTCGTCGATGAGCACCTCGGAGTCGCGGACCGGGTGGTCGGTGTGGAGGTAGGCGGCGTGGAGCGCGGAGCGGATCGCGTCCAGCAGGACGGGCAGGCTGATCTCGCGCTCGCGCTCGAGGGCCCGGAGGGCACCCATGTCGATGTCCATCTCAGCTCTCCTTCGGTGCGGTGGTCGCGGTGCCGGCGGTGCCGGTCGCGGGGGTCTTGGGGTCGGCGGCTTCGTCGGCGGGCGCGTCCTGCACTGCCTCGGCGAGGAGCTCCTCGAGATCCGCGGGCGGGTCGAACTCGACCTCGACGCGGGCGGAGCTCACCTGCGCGAGCAGCAGTCGCATCCGCTCGGTGGTGCCGACGGCGGGCTTCAGCGGCCGGCCCTTGGCGTCGCGGCCCGGCTCCTGGCGCAGGTCGAGCTCCTCCGCGTCCGCCTCGCCGCGCACGGCGAGGAGGCGGGCGCGCAGGGCGAGCCCGTCCTGAGTGGTGAGCGTGAGCAGCCGGCCGCGGGCGCGGCGGAAGTGGCGGGGTGCGGTGAGCGGGCGGTCGGCGCCGGGGGTCGTGACCTCGAGCAGCACGGGGGCGCTGCCGAGCACGGCGTCATCTGCGTCCATGGCCTCGGAGAGCTCGCGGGAGGCCTCCGCGACGGTGTCGAGATCGGCGCTGCCGGTGCGGTCCTCGGGCAGGTCCACGATCACGCGGACCTGGGGCATGCCGGAGCCGCGCCGGATCTCGACGTCCTCGAGCACGAGCCCGTGGGCGCCCAGCACCCGGGTGGCCGTCTCCCGCAGGATGGCCTGGTCGTCGAGTCCGGTCATCGCCGCTCGTCTCCTCCTGCTATGGGTGTCTGTGATGCCCCGGGCCATGCCCGGAGCGGTGTCCCAAGGATAGTGGTCGGCGAGGTCCTGCGCCCGTGAGAAGGGGCCCGATGCGAGAATCCTCTGTGTGTCCTCCGCCGCGTTCGCTCCCCGCCCCCGTTCTGCGCCGTGTTCTGCGCCGTCCCGTCGGCTCGTGCTGCGTGGGGCTGCAGGCTCCGTTCTCGCGCTCGCGCTGAGCGGCTGCGGAGCCGTGCGGCTCGGCGCTCCGGCTCAATACACCCCTCCCCCGCCCGGGATCGATGACCTGTATCGCGCGGATCTGCTCGCGCAGATCGTCACCGCGCGAGCGGGCGCCCAGCGGCTCCTGTCCGAGGGTGCCGACGACGCTGTGACCAGCGTGCTCACCGCCCTCGCGGAGGCCCTGCCCGTCCAGCGCACCGCGCTGCTGACCGGCGCGGAGCAGGAGAAGGAGGCCTCCGCGGATCCGAGCACCGAGGCGCCCGTGCCTGCGGACGCACCGGAGGATCTGCCGAGTCTGGCCGAGGTGCTGCATGCGCTGCGGGATCTCGCGGCCGATGCGGCCCGGCAGGTCTCGGGCTCGCTCGCCCGGCCCGTCGCCGCGGTCTCCGCGCACACCGCCTGGGCGCTGGTGCGCCTGCACGCCGCTGCGGAGGAGCTCGGCGAGGTGCCCGTCGCGCCCGCTGCCGAGGACCTCGAGCCCAC
>DAHVRS010000474.1 GCA_027322375.1 Brachybacterium sp.
GCTTGGAGCGGTGGTAGGTGATCGCGAAGCGGTGAGCCTCGTCGCGCAGGCGCTGGACGAGGAACAGCGCCTCGGAGCTGCGCGGCAGGATCACCGGATACTCCTCCCCCGGCAGCCAGATCTCCTCGAGGCGCTTAGCGATCCCGGCGAGGGCGATGTCCGTGATGCCCAGCTCGTCGAGGACGCGCTGCGCGGCGGCGACCTGGGGCGGGCCGCCGTCGACGAGCAGCAGCGAGGGCGGGTAGGCGAAGCGCTTGAACTTCCCGGGCTCCTCGTCCTCCGCGGGCTCCGGCGGGTTCAGGTGGTGCTTCAGCCGGCGGGTGAGGACGTCGTGCATCGAGGCGGTGTCATCGCGGGCGGCCTCGCCGCTGATGGAGTAGCGGCGGTACTCGCTCTTCTTCGGCAGCCCGTCCTCGAAGACGACCTGGGAGCCGACGACGTTCGTGCCGTGGGAGTGGGAGATGTCGAAGCATTCGATGCGCAGCGGCGGCTCGGCGAGCCCCAGCGCATCCCCCAGGTCCTCGAGCGCCTTGGTGCGGGCGGTGAGGTCGCCGGTGCGCTTCAGGCGGTGCAGGCGCAGCGCCTCGGTCGCGTTCTCCCCCACCGTGAGCAGCAGGTCCTTCTTCTCGCCGCGCTGGGGGACGCGCAGGTCCACGCGCGCTCCGAGCAGCTCCCGGACCTGGGCGAGGTTCGTGGGGAGGATCGGGACGAGCACCTCCTTCGGTGCGTCGCTCTCGGAGTACAGGGTGGTCAGGGCGCGCTCGACGAGGTCGGGGGCCGTGGACTCATCGAGGATCTCTGCCGTCCAGCCGCGCTGACCGCGGATCCGGCCGCCGCGCACGTGGAAGACCTGCACGGAGGCTTCGAGCTCGTCCTGGGCGAGGCCCACGAGGTCCGCGTCGGTCGCATCGGACAGGACCACGGAGTTCTTCTCCATGACCTTCTCGAGCGCCTGGAGGTCATCGCGCAGGCTCGCCGCGGTCTCGTAGTCCATCGCGGCGGCGGCGGCCTTCATCCGCTGCTCGATGCGGCGGGTGTACTTCGAGGTGTTCCCGGCCATGAAGTCCGCGAACTGCTCGGCGAGCCTGCGGTGCTCCTCCTCGCTGATGTCGCCCACGCACGGCGCGGAGCACTTCCCGATGAAGCCCAGCAGGCAGGGACGCCCGGAGCGCTCGGCGCGGCGGTACACGCCCGCGGTGCAGGAGCGGATCGGGAAGACCCGCAGCATGAGGTCGAGCGTCTCGCGGATCGCGCCCACCTGCGGGTACGGCCCGAAGGTGCGGTCGCCCTTGGACCGGGGCCGGCGGGTGATGTGGACCCGCGGCACCTTCTCCCCCATCGTGAGCACGAGATAGGGGTAGGACTTGTCGTCGCGGAACTTGACGTTGAACCGTGGGTCGAACTCCTTGATCCACGTGTACTCGAGGGTGAGCGCCTCGACCTCGGTGCCCACCACCGTCCACTCGACGCTCGCGGCGGTGGTGACCATGCGCCGGGTGCGCTCGTGCAGGACGGAGAGGTCCTGGAAGTAGTTCACCAGGCGCTGGCGGAGGTTCTTCGCCTTGCCCACGTAGATGACGCGGCCGTGCTCGTCCCGGAACCGGTACACCCCCGGGCGGGTGGGGATGGTGGAGGTCGCGGGGCGGTAGGTCGCCGGATCGGCCATCAGGTGCTCCTGCTCAGCGCGTCGCGCCGGTGCCCGCCCGTCCAGCGGCGAGCATCGGGGCGAGGAAGCGGCCGGTGTGGGAGCCCTCGACCGTCGCGACCTGCTCGGGAGTGCCGGTCGCGACGACCTGCCCACCGCCGGAGCCGCCCTCGGGGCCGAGGTCGATGACGTGGTCGGCCGTCTTGATGACGTCGAGGTTGTGCTCGATGACGATGACCGAATTGCCCTTGTCCACGAGCCCGCCGAGGACCTCGAGGAGCTTGCGGACGTCCTCGAAGTGGAGGCCCGTGGTCGGCTCGTCGAGCACGTAGATGGTGCGGCCGTTGGAGCGCTTGTGCAGCTCGGAGGAGAGCTTCACGCGCTGCGCCTCACCACCGGAGAGGGTGGTCGCGGACTGGCCGAGCTTCACGTAGCCCAGGCCCACGTCCACCAGGGTCTGCATCTGGCGACGGATCGCCGGGACCGCGTCGAAGAACTCGAGCGCCTCGGCGATGGACATGTCCAGCACCTCGGCGACGTTCTTGTCCTTGAACTTCACCTCGAGGGTCTCGCGGTTGTAGCGCTGGCCGTGGCACACCTCGCACTGGACGTACACGTCCGGCAGGAAGTTCATCTCGATCTTCAGCGTGCCGTCGCCGGAGCAGGCCTCGCAGCGTCCGCCCTTGACGTTGAAGGAGAAGCGCCCGGCGGTGTAGCCGCGGATCTTCGCCTCGTTGGTCTGGGCGAACAGGGTCCGCACCCGGTCCCACACGCCGGTGTAGGTGGCGGGGTTCGAGCGCGGGGTGCGGCCGATGGGCGACTGGTCCACGTGCACCACCTTGTCGAGGTGCTCGAGGCCGGTGACCCGCTTGTGGCGGCCGGGCACGACGCGGGCACGGTTGAGCTCCTTGGCGAGCACCGCGTACAGGATGTCGTTGACCAGCGAGGACTTCCCGGAGCCGGAGACACCGGTGAC
>DAHVRS010000475.1 GCA_027322375.1 Brachybacterium sp.
GACCGGCCCCGGCTGCTGTTCGACTACTTCACCCAGATGTTCGCGCAGGTGACGAACCCGCCGCTGGACGCGCTGCGGGAGGAGATCGTCACCTCCCTCGGCGGCAGCATCGGGCGCTCCCGCAACCTGCTGGACGCGAGCCCCGAGCACGCCCGCCAGCTGTCCCTGCCCTCTCCGGTCCTCGACGGGGACCAGCTCGCTCGGCTCCTCGCCGTCGGCGCCCAGCCGGCCACCTCCGACTTCCGCACCGTGCGCCTGCACGGTCTGTACCCGGTCGCTGGCGGCACCGCCGCGCTCGAGGCACGGCTCGAGCAGCTGTGCGAGGAGGCGGTCACCGCGATCGACGAGGGCGCGACCTTCCTCGTCCTCTCCGACCGCGACACCGACCAGGTCCTCGCCCCGATTCCCTCCCTGCTGCTCACCAGCGCGATCCAGCACCACCTGGTCCGCACCGGGCGGCGCACCTCGGCCGCGCTCGTGGTCGAGGCCGGGGACGTGCGCGAGGTGCACCATGCGGCGCTGCTGATCGCCTTCGGCGCGAGCGCGGTCACGCCCTATCTCGCGATGGAGAGCGTCGAGGAGCTCGTCCACCGCGGCGTGGTCTCCGATCTCACCGCCGAGCAGGCCGTCGCGAACTTCGCCACGGCCCTGGCCAAGGGCGTCCTGAAGATCATGTCGAAGATGGGCATCTCCACCGTCGCCTCTTATCGCGGCGCCCAGACCTTCGAGGCGGTGGGCCTGTCCCAGGAGCTCGTGGACCGCTGGTTCCCCGGCACGATCACCCGTATCGGCGGGATCGGTCTGGACGTCATCGCGGCGGAGACCGCGGCCCGCCACGCGCGCGCCCATCCCGTGGACGGCGTGCACCCGCCCCACCGCGGCCTGCCCGTGGGCGGGGAGTACCAGTGGCGCCGCGAGGGGGAACCGCATCTGTTCACGCCCGAGACCGTCTTCCGCCTCCAGCACTCCACCCGTGAGCGCAGCTATGACGAGTTCCGCCGCTACACCGACGCGGTCGACGAGCAGCACGAGCAGCTCCTCACCGTGCGCGGCCTGATGCGCCTGCGCACCGAGGGCGCGTGCCCGGTGCCGCTGGACGAGGTCGAACCGGTCGAGGCGATCACGACGCGCTTCATGACCGGGGCGATGAGCTACGGCTCCATCTCCCAGGAGGCGCACGAGACGCTCGCGATCGCGATGAACCGCCTGGGCGGCATGTCCAACAGCGGCGAGGGCGGTGAGGACCCCGAACGGCTCCACGACCCCGAGCGGCGCAGCGCGATCAAGCAGATCGCTTCCGGCCGCTTCGGCGTGACCAGCGAATACCTCACCTTCGCCCGCGACATCCAGATCAAGATGGCGCAGGGCGCGAAGCCCGGCGAGGGCGGCCAGCTGCCAGGGCACAAGGTCTCCCCGTGGATCGCCCGCACCCGGCACTCCACCCCGGGGATCGGGCTCATCTCCCCGCCCCCGCACCACGACATCTACTCGATCGAGGACCTCGCCCAGCTGGTCCACGACGCGAAGAGCGCGAACCCCGCCGCGCGCATCCACGTCAAGCTCGTCTCCCGCTCCGGGGTGGGCACGGTCGCGGCCGGCGTCTCCAAGGCGCACGCCGACGTCGTTCTCATCTCCGGGCACGACGGCGGCACCGGCGCGAGCCCGCTGAACTCCCTCAAGCACGCCGGCACCCCCTGGGAGTTGGGACTCGCCGAGACTCAGCAGACCCTGCTGCTGAACGGGCTGCGGGACCGGATCACCGTCCAGGTCGACGGGCAGATGAAGACCGGCCGGGACGTGGTGATCGCGGCCCTGCTCGGCGCGGAGGAGTACGGCTTCGCGACCGCACCGCTCGTGGTCACCGGATGCGTGATGATGCGGGTCTGCCACCTGGACACCTGCCCCGTCGGCGTCGCCACGCAGAACCCGGAGCTGCGCGCCCGCTTCGCCGGGAAGGCCGAGCATGTGGTGACCTTCTTCCAGTTCGTCGCGGAGCAGGTGCGCGAGCACCTCGCCGCGCTGGGGCTGCGCAGCCTCGACGAGGCGATCGGACGCACCGACCTCCTCGGCCTGCGGAGCGACGACCGCGCCCTCACCGAGCTCGGCCGCGCCAAGCGGGAGGGCCTCGACCTCGAGGCCGTGCTCGCCGCCCCGAGAATCCACCCCGGCGACTTCCCCCGCCGCCGGCGCGGCCAGGACCACGGCCTCGCCGAAGCCCCCGACCATCCCTGGATCGCCGCGGCGAGCGCAGTGATCGACCAGGGCACGGGCAGCATCCAGCTGCAGGGCACCGTGCGGAACGTGGACCGCAGCGCCGGCACACTGCTCGGCCATGAGGTCACCCGCCGCACCGGCGGCACGGGCCTCGCCGACGACGCGATCGTGCTGGACCTCACCGGCACCGGTGGGCAGTCCTTCGGCGCCTTCCTCCCGCGCGGCGTGTCCATGCACCTGCGCGGCGATGCGAACGACTACGTCGGCAAGGGCCTGTCCGGCGGGATCATCGCCGTGGGCCACGGCTCCGGCACCGCCCCCTCGCTCACCTCCGCGCCGGTGGCCGGCAACACCTGCGCCTACGGCGCGACCAGCGGCCGCCTCTTCCTCGCCGGCGCCGCAGGGGAGCGGTTCGGGGTCCGCAACTCCGGGGCGACGCTCGTGGTCGAGGGGATCGGCGACCACGGCGCCGAGTACATGACCGGCGGCACCGTGCTCGTGCTCGGACCCACCGGACGCAACCTCGGCGCCGGCATGAGCGGCGGCACCCTCTACGTCCTGGACCTCGACCGCGACCGGCTGAACCCGAAGGACGCCGCCGGCTTCTCGCTCACCCCTGTGCGCGAGGAGCACCGCGAGCAGGTCCTCGGCATCGTCCGCGAGCACGCCCGCCGCACCGGCTCCGACCGCGCCGCGGCGCTGCTCGCCGACGAGGAGGAGCTGCTGGGACGACTCACCGAGATCTCCCCGCGCGCCTATCTCACCGTCACCGCGATCCGGCAGGACGCGGCGGCGCGGGGGATCGACCCCGATGCGAACGATGTCTGGAACGAGATCATGGAGGCCACCCATGGCTGATCCCCGAGGATTCCTGCGCACCCGCGACCGCGAGCTGCCCGCCCGTCGGCCCGTGCCCGTGCGCCTGATGGACTGGCGCGAGGTGTACGAGGCCCGCGAGAAGGGGACCCTCTCGGTCGTCTCCCGCCAGGCAGGACGCTGCATGGACTGCGGCATCCCCTTCTGCCACCAGGGCTGCCCGCTGGGGAACCTCATCCCCGAGTGGAACGACCTCGTCTACCGCGACGACTGGCAGCAGGCCAGCGAGCGCCTCCACGCCACGAACAACTTCCCCGAGTTCACCGGCCGCGCCTGCCCCGCCCCCTGCGAGTCCAGCTGCGTGCTCGGCATCAACCAGCCGCCCGTGACCATCAAGAACGTCGAGGTCTCGATCATCGACCGGGCCTTCGAGGAGGGGTGGGTCCAGCCCATCGCCCCCACCCGCCAGACCGGCCGCTCCGTCGCCGTGGTCGGATCCGGTCCTGCCGGCCTCGCCGCCGCCCAGCAGCTCACCCGCGCCGGGCACACCGTGGTCGTGCTGGAGCGCGATGACCGCCTCGGCGGCCTGCTGCGCTACGGCATCCCCGAGTTCAAGCTCGAGAAGCGCCACGTGGACCGCCGTCTGCAGCAGATGCGCGACGAGGGCACCCGCTTCCGCACCGGCGTCGACGTGGGCGGCACGGGGGAGGGGGCGCTCTCCGTCGAGGAGCTGCGCACCCGCTTCGATGCCGTCGTGCTCGCCACAGGGGCGAGCGTCCCGCGCGAGCTCGCCGTCCCCGGACGGGACGCACGCGGCATCCATTCCGCGATGGAGTACCTCACCCAGGCGAACCGGCTCGTGGAGGGCGATGCCCTGTCCGCGCCGATCTCCGCCGCGGGCAGGGACGTCGTGATCATCGGCGGCGGCGACACCGGCGCGGACTGCCTCGGCACCGCGCTGCGCCAGGGCGCCCGCTCCGTCACCACCCTCGCGATCGGCACCCAGCCGCCCAGCGAGCGCGACGCCACCCAGCCCTGGCCCACCCACCCGGTCCTCTTCGAGGTCTCCACCGCCCACGAGGAGGGCGGGCAGCGCTCCTATCTCGCCTCCACCACCGGGTTCGAGGTCGACGCCGACGGCGCGGTGACGGGCCTGCACGTGGCCCGCACCGGATTCGAGGGCGGGCGCCGCGTGCCCACCCCGGGCACCGACACGATCCTGCCCGCGGACCTCGTGCTGATCGCGATGGGCTTCACCGGCGCGCGCGAGGAGGGCCTGATGGCCGATCTGGGCGTGGCGATGACCCCGCGCGGCACCGTCGAGCACGGCGAGAGCTGGGAGACCTCGGTGCCGGGCGTATTCACCGCCGGTGACTGCGCCCGCGGGCAGAGCCTCATCGTGTGGGCGATCGCGGAGGGGCGCTCCTGCGCCGCGGCCGTCGATGAGCACCTGATGGGAGGCACTTCTCTGCCCGCCCCGGTGAGTCCGGGCGAGAAGCCTGTCACAGTATGAAAGACTAGGTCCTGAACACGCGACGCTGCGGCTCCTCCGCTGCGCTCGCGCGCGTGCCACGGGGCCGCGGCCCTCACAACACGAACAACAAGATGGGTTGACATGCGCAAAGCGAAGATCGTCTGCACACTCGGTCCCGCGACCGACACCTACGAGCAGATCCGGACGCTGATCGACGCCGGGATGAACGTGGCGCGGATGAATCTCAGCCACGGCACGCACGAGGATCACGAGAAGGTGTACGCGAACATCCGCCGCGCCTCCGAGGACCTCGGCAAGAACGTCGCCGTGCTGGTCGACCTCCAGGGGCCGAAGATCCGCCTCGGCAACTTCGCGGACGGCCCCCACCGTCTCGAGGTCGGCGACACCTTCATCATCACCACAGACGACATCGTCGGCACGAAGGAGCGGGTCTCGACCACCTTCAAGGGCCTCCCGGGCGACTGCCGCCCCGGCGATGTGCTCCTGATCGACGACGGCAAGGTCTCGGTGCGCGTCACCGATGTCACCGACACCGACGTCACCACCGTCGTGGAGGTCCCCGGCCCGGTCTCGAACCACAAGGGCATCAACCTCCCGGGCGTGGCCGTCTCCGTCCCCGCCATGAGCGAGAAGGACATCGCGGACCTCCGCTGGGGCCTCGCCCTCGGCGCGGACCTCATCGCCCTGTCCTTCGTGCGCGACGCGCACGACATGGACGACGTCCTGCGCATCATGCAGGAGGAGGGCCGCCGCGTCCCCGTCATCGCGAAGATCGAGAAGCCGCAGGCCGTCCGCGCCCTGCGCTCCATCGTCGGCGCCTTCGACGGCATCATGGTCGCCCGCGGCGACCTCGGTGTGGAGCTCCCGCTCGAGCAGGTCCCGCTCGTGCAGAAGCGCGCGATCGAGCTGGCCCGCCGCAACGCGAAGCCCGTCATCGTCGCCACCCAGGTGCTCGAGTCGATGATCGAGAACCCGCGCCCCACCCGCGCCGAGGCCTCGGACTGCGCCAACGCGATCCTCGACGGCGCCGACGCGGTCATGCTCTCGGGCGAGACCAGCGTGGGCAAGTATCCCTTCGAGGCGGTGCGCACCATGGCGCGCATCGTCACCAACACGGAGAAGAACGGCGCCGACCGCATCCTCCCGCTGGGCACCATCCCGCACACCCGCGGTGGTGCGATCACCCGCGCGGCCGCCGAGATCGGTGACCAGCTCTCCGCCCAGTACCTGGTGACCTTCACCGAGTCCGGCGACACCGCGCGCCGCCTCTCCCGCCTGCGCCCGACCATCCCGCTGCTGGCCCTGACCCCGTACCCCGAGGTCGCCCGCCAGCTGTCCCTCACCTGGGGCACCGAGGCGCACCTGGTCCCCATGCAGGAGAACACCGACGCGATGATCACCGTCGTCGACAACCTGCTGCGCGAGCAGAAGGGCCTGCAGAAGAACGACCTCGTCGTCGTCGCGGCCGGTTCGCCCCCCGGCGTCCACGGCTCGACCAACACGCTGCGCGTCCACCGCATCGGCGACCTCGACGGCACCGAGTCGGCCCGCATCGAGGCCGACCGCATCGCGGCCGGCCCGCAGGGCTGACGCGAGACTGAGCGGAGAGACCCGCGCCACTAGGGGGTGCGGAGATCTCTCTCACGACGACGGCGCCCGGGACCGACATGGTCCCGGGCGCCGTCGCGTTCTCGGCCGACGTGTTCTCTGCCGTTGCGCTTGTGCAGCAGTACCGGGTGCGGGACTCGAACCCGCACGCCCTCGCGGACAGCGCATTTTGAGTGCGCCGCGTCTACCATTCCGCCAACCCGGCCTGGCCCCCGGAGCGGAGGCCTGGATTAGGATACCGCTGATGACCACCGGCCTCTGCCGCGTGGGTGCTGCTCACCCAGGCGCGGGGCCCCTCCGAGACACAGGGCGACATGACTGACGACACCACTTCCCTTCCCGACGACGCCCAGGACGACCTGCTCCCCGGCGAGGGCGTCCCGCGCCGCACCGCCGTGGTCGCCGAGGACGAGTCCCTCATCCGCATGGACATCGTCGAGACCCTCACCGAGGCCGGCTTCGAGGTCCTCGCAGCCGTCGGCGACGGCGAGAGCGCCGTGGCCAAGGCGCGCGAGCTGCGCCCCGACATCGTGGTGATGGACGTGAAGATGCCGCAGACCGACGGCGTCACCGCGGCCGAGCGGATCGGCGAGGAGAACCTCGCCCCCGTCGTGATGCTCACCGCGTTCTCGCAGGCCGAGCTCGTCGAGCGGGCCCGTGACGCGGGTGCGATGGCGTACGTCGTCAAGCCCTTCACTCCGGCGGACCTGCTGCCCGCGATCGAGATCGCGATCTCGCGCTACCAGCAGATCACGCAGCTCGAGTCCGAGATCGCCGATCTCGGCGAGCGGTTCGAGACCCGCAAGCGCGTGGACCGCGCCAAGGGTCTGCTGCAGACCAACATGGGCCTGTCCGAGCCCGAGGCCTTCCGCTGGATCCAGAAGACTTCCATGGACCGCCGCCTCACCATGCGCGAGGTCGCGGACGCCGTCGTCGACCAGCTCGGCGGCCAGGGCAAGGACTGACCTCGCCCGGCGCGGCCGGCCCGGCAGCGGGCACGGTCGCGCCCGCACGCAGCGCCCGCGCACCGACAGCGCAGCTCGCGTGCATCCAGGGGGCATCAGGGGGAGAGGTCACAAGGGGGACCGGGCGAGGATGACGATCTCACGGCGCACGCTGGTGCGCGGGCTCAGCGCGGGGGCGCTCGGCACCGGGATGCTCGGCGTCGGGGCGCTGAGCGGCTGCACGCGGCCCGGGCGTCGCCCGAAGCAGACGGAGGGCCCGAGCGCCGCGGCGCTCGTCGAGCCAGAGACGCCGCTCGTGATCGGCCAGATCGGCGCCGCCTACGGCCGGATGGGCGCGGCCGAGCGAGCGATCTCCCTCGCGATCGACGAAGCGCGGATCGAGATCAACGCCCGCTGGGACGGGCTCTTCGGGAAGGACATCACCCTCCTCGAGCGGCACGTGGTCCAGGAGCCGGGGGAGGACCTCGACGGCTTCGTCGCCGAGCTCGTCGACAAGGGTGCCACCTGCCTCATCTCGTCGGTGGACGAGGACTCGCTCGTGGCGATGATGCCCGCGATCGTCGACGCCGGCATCGCTGTGATCGACGTGCTCAGCACCGGCATGTCCGTGCGGGATCCGGAGGTGTCCACCGCGAACCTCCTCACCCGTCTGTGCCCTGATGAGCGGATCATCGCGCAGCGCTACGCGGAGGAGGCCCTGGGCTCCTCGTCCGACGACGCGGGCCCGCCCGGCACCATCGCTGTGGTTTCCGAGGACACGGCGCAGGGCCGCAGTCTCGTCCACGAGCTCGAGCAGATCCTCAACCCCCGCGGCGGGACCGTGCATGCACCGCAGCTGTACCCGCCGGGGAAGATCGGTGACGTCGGCGCGATGGTGAAGGCCGTCCTGAAGGATCTGCCGGCGCTCGTGGTGGTCAACGGCGGCCCCGAGACCGCCGCCTTCGTCTCCGCGCTGTACAAGGCCGGTCTCGATGACGACGGGCGACCGGAGCGTCGCCTGCCCGTGCGGCTCTCCCCGGCCGCGACCCTGGACCACGTCGCGCTCGGCACCACTGAGGGGCTCGTGCCCGGCTGCTACGACAGCGCGAGCGGTTACCGGCCCGGCGGCGAGGTCACCGTCGACCACGAGAACATGATGCTGAACCGCAGCGCCGAGTTCCTCCGCACCGGCTACGGCTACTCCCAGCAGGCCTACGACGCCGTGGTCATCGCCTGCCTCGCCGCGCAGCACGCCCTGTCGGTGGAGGGCTCCGCTCTCGCCGCCGCATTCCCGGCAGTACTCACCGGCCAGGACGCCTGCCCGGACTACGACAGCTGCCGAGGGATCATGCGCACGGCGCTGGATCAGGAGAGCCGCGCGACCATCACCTACGAGGGGCATTCCGGCGAGCTCGTCCTCGGCCCCCAGGGCGACGTCTCCCGCGGGGGACTGCGCGAGTACACCTGGACCGAGGACCTCGCCCTGAAGGAGCCGTCGGTCTCGAGCTTCGAGGCCGAGGGCTGAGAGACGCTGAGGTCCGATCCGCCCGTCGGCCGCGCCCGCGCTCCAAGGGGAAGCCTCAGCGCGGTGGCAGCAGCTGGGTCGCGACCGTGATCGTGCTCAGCAGGCGCCCGTCCTCGTCGTGCACCTCCACCAGATAGGCGGCGACCTGACGGCCCAGCTGCCGTGCCGTGCAGCTCGCGACCACCATGCCGGAGCGCGCCGAGCGGTGATGCAGCGCGGAGACGGAGGTGCCCACGGCCTGCGCCCCGTCACCGTGCACCTCACGAGCGTGCAGCTGCGCCGCGAAGGATGCGATCGACTCCGCGAGCGCGATCGTCGCCCCACCGTGCAGCAGCCCGGCCGGCTGCAGGTTCCCCTTCACCGGCATCGAGGCGGTGCCGCCGTGGGCGGCCAGGGTCAGCACCTCGATCCCGCAGCGCTCCAGCAGCGTCCCGCGCAGAATCGGCGCGATCGCCGCACGCATCGCCTCGTCCAGCGGCGGGGCCTCGGCGTGCGAGAACGCCTCTACGAACGGTCGAGCGGGAACAGAAGCGGGGGCGGAGGTAGTGTCGGTCATGGCACGAGGGTGCCACAGCGGGTCCGACCTCCGCCTGTCCCCGGGACATGGGAGACTTCTGCCCATGAGTGCGAGCGAGACCGACCCCCAGCGCATCCTCCTCATCGACGGGCACGCCATGGCGTTCCGCGCCTTCTTCGCGCTGCCCGCCGAAGGCTTCAGCGACGGCCGCGGCCAGGCCACCAACGCCGTGTACGGCTT
>DAHVRS010000492.1 GCA_027322375.1 Brachybacterium sp.
CAGCCGGTGCTGGGAGACCGAGCCCATGAGCACGCGCGAGAGGTCGAGCTCGAGCGGGAACGGGGCACGCGAGGAGATCTCGTCCTTCTGCGCGAGCGCGATGCCCTGCGCCTCCTGCAGCGCCTCGAGCAGCACCCGATGCTGACGGAAATCCTGCGAGCGCACGAAGCGGGCCAGGGAGCGGTACAGCTCCGTCTTGACGTCCAGCACCTCCTGCGCCGGCTCGTACAGGTCGCTGAACACGTTCGCGAGGCGCTCGCGCTCGTCACGGCCCAGGGCGCGGGCGAAGTCGCGCTCCAGCAGCCGGTCCACGAGCTCCTGCGCCTGACGGGTCTGGGCCGGGTCGTTGAGCATGCGGAAGAAGGCGGTGAAGGTGCGACCCACGGTGGACTGACCCAGCAGGTCATCGCCCGCGAGCAGCTGCTCGAGGATCTCGCCGCGCGACCCCTCCGGGGAGAGGATCTGCTCGCGCAGGTGCAGGTCCACGGCGCGCAGGTCCTCGCGATACTGGAGGAAGTCGCCGGAGAGCTCGCCCGCGATCTGCAGGATATCCCGCAGCCGGTCGGTGGACGCCTCGGGGCTGGGGAGCATCAGCTCCCCCTCGGACAGATCCCGGATCTCCGCCTCGATCCGCTCGCGGCGAGCCTGCAGATCCATCAGGCGCACGTCCCGGTCGGTCTCCGTCTCCTGGGCGAGACGCTCGAACTGCTGGACCACGAGCTGCAGGCGCGACTCGGTGGTCGTGGGCCGGTGCTCCTCGAGCGAGGCGATGAACTGGATCGCGTCGATCGTCGCCGGGCTCGGCTCGAAGGTGGTCTCGGTGTGCTGCGGGTCGTCGCGTCGGGTGAGATAGCCCTCGCGCACCCAGCCATCCACGTACTCGGCCGCAGTGCGCCCGCTGCGCACCTCGCCCTCGCCGCCGTCAAAGCCGTCCAGGCTCTCCTCGCGCTCATCCTGCTCATCGCGCAGCAGCGCCAGATGCGCGCTGACGCGGGCGATCAGCTCGCTGCGCGGCAGCCGACGGTCCCCACCCGGGAAGGTGGCCTGCAGGATCGCGAGCACGGCCGGGGCCTTCGTCGCGGCGAGCAGACGCCAGGTGCTGGCCCGGCGCAGCTGCTCGTAGGCCTCCTTGCGCGCGGACACGGCGTCGCTGCGGCGGTCGGTCCACCGGTTCGGCTCGGTCGTGGTCACGATCAGCGAGTCTAGCGGTGCCCGCCCCGCCGCGCGGTGGGCCTCTCCTGCCCCGCCTCGGTTCTACCGGCTTCTTCCGGAGAACGTCATGCATCCGGACCGCGTCACCTCACCGGAAGCGGTCCAGATGCATGACTCGATCCACGAACCTGGGCGCGACGGCAAGAAGCGGTCCGGAGGCAGGACTGGGCCGCCGGTCTGACTCCACCACGAGTTCCCTGACCCCACCACGCGCCGGGCAGAGCGCTAGACTCGCCCGTGAACGTTCACGATCCGTTAGCGTCGTGACCGAGCGACCTCGATCTCACCCGATCGCACCCGATCTCAGGAGATGCCTCACCGATGAGCACCCCGCTGCCGCCCGCCGACCGCACCGACCGCTGGTGGGAGGAGCTGCCTGCGGGCCGTGGCCGCCTGCCGGGCCGCTCCCACCTGCGCACTGACGCCCCCGCCCTGTCCCTCGACGGCACCTGGGACTTCCACTACGGCACCCGCGCCGACGGCTCCGACCTCGAAGACGCCGGTGAGATCCAGGTCCCGGGGCTGTGGCAGCTGCAGGGCCATGGCGCCCCGCAGTACACCAACGTCATCTACCCGATCCCGCGCGAGATCCCGCACGTCCCGGACGAGAACCCGACCGGGCACTACTCGCGCCTGCTGTCGGTTCCCACGGACTGGGCGAATCAGCTCGAGGACGGCGCGCGCCTGCTGCTGCGCTTC
>DAHVRS010000505.1 GCA_027322375.1 Brachybacterium sp.
TCGTCATCACCGTCATCGGCCCGATCGACGAGATGACCGCTGCCCTCGAGGACGCGCCGGGCGTGCAGGTCTACCGCGAATGGGTCGGGCACGTGGGCCTCGGCGAGAAGGTCGAGACCCTCGATACCGCGACCCTGCCCGCCTTCAGCGGCTCCCTCACTCTCGACGCGGCGACGGCGCGATGAGCCCTACCCACCGCCGCAGCGCCGCCTCCCGCCACGACGCAGCGTCCGGTCGCCGTGCGGGCTCCCGCCCGGGCGCGGCTGTGCTCGGCGTCGTGGGCGAGCTGCTGCTCACCGCGGGCGTGCTCGTGCTGCTCTTCCTCGTCTGGCAGCTGTGGTGGACCGACGTGGTCGCTGACCGTGAGCAGAGCGGCATCATCGACGGGCTCGAGCAGGAGTGGGGCACCGTGGACGAGGAGCAGATCGCGCCCCGCCAGGACGGCCCGCCGCCCGTCCCCGACGCCCCGGAGGAGGGGAAGGTGTGGGCGACGATGCACGTGCCCGCCTTCGACCGGCCCCGCTTCCCGCTCGCCGAGGGGGTGGACCTCGAGAGCATCCTGAACGTCAAGGGCGCCGGGCACTACCCGGAGACGGCCCTGCCCGGCGAGGTCGGGAACGCCGCGATCGCCGGGCACCGCAACACCTACGGCCGGGTCTTCGAGGACATCGACCGCCTCGAGCCCGGGGACTCGATCGTCATCGAGACGGCGGACGCGTTCTACGTCTACGAGGTCACCGAGTCGCTCATCGTCATGCCGCAGGACGTCGAGGTGATCGCGCCGGTGCCCGGTGAGCCGGGCGTCGAGCCGGAGGACCGGATGCTCACCCTCACCGCCTGCCACCCGATGTACTCCGCGCGCGAGCGGTACATCGTCCACGCAGAGTTCGCGTACTGGACCGACCGGGCCGACGGCATCCCCGAGGCGCTCGCCGCCGACACCTCCGCCACGGAATCACCCGCCTCGGATGCAGGGGGAGAGGACTGAGATGTACGGAAGGCTGTGGCGCAGACTTCCCGGACCCACATGGGTTCGGATGCTGCTCGTGCTCGTGCTGCTCGCCGCGGTGATCGTGGCGCTGTTCGGCTGGGGATTCCCCGCGCTCGCGCGCTACCTGCCCTTCGACGACGGGCTCGTCGGAGCGGCCGGAAGCGAGAGTCTCATCCCGCGCTCATGAGCGGCTCGAGGCCGCGGGAGCGCTCGACCGCGTCGCGGCCGTCGCACAGCTCGAGGAAGCGCGCCAGCATGAGATGCCCGTTCTCGGTGAGCACCGACTCGGGATGGAACTGCACGCCGTGCAGCGGCAGCTCACGGTGCGCGAGCCCCATGACCATGCCGTCGGCCGTGCAGGCGGTGACCTCGAGCTCCGCCGGGACCGTCGCGGGCACCACGGACAGGGAGTGGTAGCGGGTCGCGGTCATCGGGGAGGGCACGCCCGCGAAGACGCTCGCCCCCTCATGGGTGAGCTCGCTGGTGCGGCCGTGCATGAGCTGCGGGGAGTGGTCGACGGTCGCGCCGAAGAACTGCCCGAGCGCCTGATGGCCCAGGCACACCCCGAGCATCGGCACGCGCAGCTCGGCACAGCGCCCGATCACTTCGAGGGAGCGCCCGGCGGTGTCCGGGTTCCCGGGGCCCGGGGAGACGAGCACCCCGTCGAACCCGGTGAGGTCCACTGCGCCGCTCTCGTCCTCGGGGACCGCGTCGTTGCGCACCACGAGGGTGCTCGCGCCCATCTGCTCGAGATAGCCCACGATCGTGTAGACGAAGCTGTCGTAGTTGTCGATGACGAGGATCCGCGCCCCGGAGGTCGCCTCCTGCTGCTCAGCCGTTGCCATTGCCGACGCCCTGTCCCTGGTCGTTGCCGTTGCCGTTGCCGTTGCCGTTCCCGTTGCCGTTTCCGTCCCCGCTGTTTCCCGCGGAGGGGTCGGTCTCCTCGTCCGTGGTCGACGCGCTCGGATCCTCCGTCGGCGATTCGCTCGGGGACTCCGACGGGCTCTCGCTCGGCGTCTTCGTGGGCGAGGGGGCCGGCTTCGGCCCCTTGGAGACGATCACCGTGATCGTCGAGCCGCGCTCGACCTGCTCGTTCGCGCCCGGATCGGTGCGGATGACCTGCCCCTCGGGCACCGAGTCGGAGTACTCCTCCGCCGGCTCCGTGCCGAAGCCGGCGTCGCTGAGCACCTTCTGCGCGTCGGCGAGCTGACGCCCGGCGACGTTCGGGACCGAGACCGGGCCGGGCGCCGTGGCGACCACGAGGTCCACGCTCGCGCCGTAGCGGACGGAGCCGCCGGCGGCCGGGGTCTGCGACAGGACGGTGCCGGGATCCTCCGACTCGTCCTCCCGCTCCGAAGGCTCGTTGACCACGAAGCCGCGCGACTCGAGGGTCTGACGGGCCTTGTCGACCTGGATGCCCTCGACGTCGGGCATCTCCACGTTGCCGGAGGCGAAGCGCACCACGACCTCCGAGCCCTTCTCGACGGTCGCGCCGCCCTGCGGATTCGTGGAGGAGACGGTGCCCGCCTCCTGCGGGACGTCCTCGGGATCACCCTCGACCATCGTCAGCCCCACCTCCTCGAGGGCCGCGCGGGCATCCGCCCGGGACTTCCCCTCGAGCCCGGAGGGGACTTCCACGGATTCGGGCCCGGCGGAGACGCTCACCTCCACGGCGGAGCCGACCTCGACCTCGGTGCCCTCCTCAGGGGAAGTGCCGATGACGGTCCCGGCCTCGACCTCCTCGGACTGGACCTTCGTGAAGGTGGGGTTGAGCCCCGCCTCGCGCAGCGCGGTGCCGGCCTCCTCCTCGCTCTTCCCGGCGACCGCGGGGACCGCGACCATCTCGGGGCCCTGGTCCCAGGGCTTCAGGACCGCGAGCGCGGCGCCGATCACGGCGAGGGCCGCGACGATGACGAGGATGATCAGCCACCAGGGACGCTTGTGCTCCTCGTCCTCGGTGACCTCATCGGGCGTATTCAGCAGAAGGGGGCCGGTCGCGGGGCTCGGCGCGGAGTTCGCGCTCCAGTTCTGCACCGGCACGCTCGCGGCGGCGGCACCACCTGCCATGCCGCCCGCTGCACCGGCGGCCACGCCGGCGCCGAGAGCGGGCAGCGCCTCGGTGGGTGCGTCGACAGCGCCGAGCACGGTCGTGGCCTCGGGATCCTGGTCGAGGGGTGCGGCACCCTCGACGAGGGAGGGGGCGCGGCCCGCGACCGCGGAGGCGATGTCGCGGGAGAACGCGACGGCGCTCGGGTAGCGGTGCTCGCGGTCCTTCGTCAGGCCCGTGAGGATCACGCGGTCCAGCGCAGGAGAGATCGCGGGGTTGTACGACGAGGGCGGCAGCGGCTCCTCGCGCACGTGCTGGTAGGCGATGGAGACCGGGGTATCGCCGGTGAACGGCGGACGCCCGGTGAGCATCTCGTACATCACGCACGCGGCGGAGTAGATGTCCGAGCGCGCATCGACCAGCTGGCCGCGCGCCTGCTCGGGGGAGAGGTACTGGGCGGTGCCCATGACGGCCTGGGTCGCGGTCATGGCGCTCGTGGCGTCCGCGATCGCGCGGGCGATGCCGAAGTCCATGACCTTCACGGCCCCGGCCTCGTTGATCATCACGTTGCCGGGCTTGATGTCGCGGTGGACGATCCCGGCCCGGTGGGAGTACTCCAGCGCCGAGAGCAGCGCGGCCATGATCTCCCCGGCCTGCGCGGCATCCATCGGGTTGTCGGGGTCGATGAACTCGCGCAGGGTGCGCCCCTGCACGTACTCCATCACGATGTACGGGATCGTGACCTCGGCACCGGTGTGCGTGGTCTGCTGATCCTCGCCGGTGTCGTACACCGCGACGATCGAGGGATGGTTCAGCGCGGCGGCGCTGTGCGCCTCGCGCCGGAACCGCTCCTGGAAGTTCGCGTCACGGGCCAGGTCGGAGCGCAGCACCTTCACAGCGACCGTGCGGTGCAGCCGGGTGTCCTCGGCGAGGAACACCTCGGCCATCCCCCCGGTCCCGAGGACCCTGCCCAGGCGGTAGCGTCCGCCCAGGACCACGTTGTTCTCGCTCACTCCACACCTGTCCTCGTGCCGTGGTCGACACCGACCGATCCGTCCATCGTATGCGCCGCCCCCGGGGCCGACGTCGGGCTGTCCGCCCAGGGCACTGCTCCGCTCCAGTCCGCTGCGGTCCAGTCACCTGCAGCGCCGAGAGGCAGCACGCCGAGCCCGCCGAGCACCGCGACGATCAGCACGATCACCAGCAGCACCACCAGCACGAAGCCTGGGAAGGACATCCCGGCGATCTTCTTGCCCGTCGTCGAGGTGCCGCGGACGGTGCGGCCGCTCCGGCGGGTGTTCACCCCGTCGAAGGCGGTGGTGCCCTGCACGGGCTCGCGCTTCGCGGCCTCCGGCGAGGCCGCGGCGGCCGCCGCAGCCGGTGAGGGCTGCGGGGCGAGCGAGGGGGAGGGGGCCGAGCGGGACGAGCCGAGCACCGCGCGGCGCGGCGCGGAGCCCGCCGAGGCGGCGGACAGCGCCGAGGGGCCCGAGGTGCCCGAGCGGTGGCGCAGCCCGCGGCGGCGGCCGGACAGCGGCAGCGGCATCGCCGCGGTGCGGGTGCCCGTCGGCGAGGAGCCGGGGCTGGAGCCGCTGCGCGGCCGGATCGAGTTCTCGCCCGTCCAGTCGTGGTCCTCGACGCGCGTCACCGGGATCGCGCCGGTCGTGAAGCGCGGCTCGACGCCGCGCTGGATCGCCTCGAGGATCCGCGCGACCGCCGCGGCGGAGCGGGGACGGTTCGCGGGCGCCTTGGACAGCATCATCATCACCAGGCGCCGCAGATCCGCGCCGATCGCCTCGGGCAGCTCCGGCGGCTGCTGCTTGACCTGGGCCATCGCGATCTCGACCTGGCTCGAACCGGTGAAGGGCCGCTTCCCGACGAGCATCTCGTAGCCCACGATCCCCAGCGCGTAGATGTCGGAGAGGGAGGTGGCCTGCTTGCCCATCGCCTGCTCCGGCGAGAGGTACTGGGCGGTGCCCATGACGAGGCCCGTCTTGGTCAACCGGGCCTGGTCCTTGGAGCGTGCGATCCCGAAGTCGGTGATCTTCATGGACCAGTCGTGCTCCTCGTCCACGAGCACGTTCTCGGGCTTCACGTCCCGGTGGACGACGCCCTTGGAGTGCGCGGCGTCCAGGGCGCGCGCGAGCTCGATGAGGAGGGAGACCACACGCTTCTCGGGAAGGCCCCCAGGGTTCTCCTCGATGATGTCGGACAGCGGCCGGCCGGGGCACAGCTCCATGACGATGTAGGCGCGGCCGTCGAGCTCGCCGTAGTCGTAGAGCGCTGCGATGCCGTCGTGGGCGAGGGCCGCGGTGTGGCGCGCCTCCGCGCGGAAGCGCTTGAGGAAACCCTCATCGCCCGCGTACTCCTCGCGCAGCACCTTGATCGCGATCTCGCGGTCCAGCTCCTGGTCCTGGCCCTTCCAGACCTGACCCATGCCGCCCGTGGCGATCAGTGATGTCAGCTCGTACCGTCCTTCGAGGACGAGTCCCGGTGCGGTCCTCACTTCTCGATCACCGCCTCCATCACGTCCTTGGCGATCGGCGCCGCAGTGCGCGAGCCGTATCCGCCCTCCTCGACCAGGACCGCGACCGCGATCTTCTGATCGTCCTTCTGTGCATAGCCGACGAACCAGGAGTGGGCCGTGCGGCCCTCTCCCCATTCGGCGGTCCCCGTCTTGCCGCCCACCTCGACGCCGTCGATGCGGGCCGCGGTGCCGGTGCCGTCCTCGACCACGCCCACCATCATCTGGCGCATCTGCGCGGCGTTCGCGGCGGTCAGAGGCTGGCCGAGCTCCTTGGGCGAGAGCTCGGAGACGGTGGAGAGATCGTTCGTGCGCACCGCCTGCACCAGCTGCGGCTGCATCACCACGCCGTCGTTCGCGAAGGCGCCGGCGACCATCGCCATCTGCAGCGGGGTCACGCGGGTGTCGTACTGCCCGATCGAGGTGGTGGCCAGCTGCGCGTCATCCATGCCCTCGCCCATCGTCGAAGGGCCGACCGCGAGCGGGATCTCGATCCGCTGCCCGAAGCCGAAGTCCTTCGCGGTCTCCGCGATCGCGTCCTCGCCCAGCTCGGTGCCGAGCATCGCGAAGGAGGTGTTGCAGGACTGGCGCAGCGCATCGGCGAGGGACGAGACATCATCCGGGCCGCACGGCTCGGTGCCGCCGGAGGCACGGTTGTTCATCACGGCGGAGGAGTTCGGCAGCTGCCACGTGCCGGGGCCGGGGATCTCGGTGTCCGCGGTGTACTCGCCGGACTCGAGCGCGGCGGAGGCGACGACGAGCTTGAACACGGAACCGGGCGGGTAGAGATCCCCGCCGATCGCCCGGTTCGTCAGGGGACGCTCCGGGTCCTCGTTCAGCGCGGTCCATGCCTTCGAGACAGCGCCCGTGTCATGGGAGGCGAGCACGTTCGGGTCGTAGCTGGGGGCGGAGACCATCGCGAGGACCGCCCCGGTCTCCGGATCCAGCGCCACGACGGCGCCGCGCCGACCGTCCAGCGCCTTCCAGGCCGCTTCCTGAGCGGCGGCGTCGAGGGTCAGCTCGACGCTCGCGCCACGGCCTTGACGGCCGGAGAGGATGTCGGACAGGCGGTGGTAGAACAGCGCATCCGCCTCGCCGGAGAGGGTGTCGTTCATCGAGCGCTCGAGTCCCGTGAACCCGTACACGACGGAGTAGTAGCCGGTCACGGGCGCGTACATCGCGCCCGGATCGTAGCCGCGCAGGTAGCCGTAGGTGTCTCCGGACGACTCGGAGGAGGCGATCGCGTGCCCGTCCACGACGATCGGGCCCCGATGCCGGCCGTACTCGTTGTAGAGGGTGCGCTGGTTCTGGCCGTGCGCGTTCAGGCGTGCCTGGGCGATGACCTGAAAGTAGGTCGTGGAGGTGAACAGCAGCACGAAGAGCAGACCGATCACGAGCCACACATGGCGCAGAGGCTTGTTCATGCGCTCACCGCCCTCGGGGCGGGCTGGACGGGGCTGCCGGGCACCTGGCGGGCCGCGGGCCGGCGAGCGGCGTCGGAGAGCCGCACCAGGATCCCGGCGATGAGCCAGTTGCACACCAGCGAGCTGCCGCCCGCGGCGAGGAAGGGCAGGGTCAGACCGGTCAGCGGGATCACGCGGGTCACGCCGCCGACGACGACGAACACCTGCAGCGCCATCACGAAGCCGAGGCCGCCGGCGAGCAGGGTGCCGAAGCCGTCGGAGATGCCCACGGCCGCGCGGATCGCGCGCTGGACGAGCAGCAGGTACAGCAGCAGCAGCGCGAAAGCGCCCACCATCCCGAGCTCCTCCGCGAAGGAGGAGAAGATGAAGTCGGACTCCGCATGGGGGACCACGTCGGGCCGACCCTCGCCGAGGCCCGCGCCGGTGAGCCCGCCGTTGGCGAGGCCGAACAGGCCCTGATTGATCTGCTCGCAGGAGCTGTAGTTCGCGCTCGAGAGCGGGTCCAGCCAGCAGGTGATGCGGGTGCGGACGTGCCCCATCTGGGTGGCGGCGAAGACGGCCGGCGGCAGGAACATGATCGCGCCGATCACGAGCCAGCTCAGCCGGTCGGTGGCGACGTACAGCATCACCACGAACAGGCCGAAGAACATCAGCGAGGTGCCCAGGTCCGTCTGGAACACGAGCACCGCCATGGCGAAGCCCCAGGCCACGAGGATCGGGCCGAAGTCGGACCAGCGCGGCAGGTGGATGCCGAGCACCTTCGGGCCGGCGAGGGCGAGGGTGTCGCGGCGGGAGACGAGATAGCCGGCGAAGAAGATCGCGAAGGCGATCTTCGCGAGCTCGGCGGGCTGGAAGCTGTAGCCGGCGATGTTGATCCAGATCTTCGAGCCGTTGCGGGCGTCGCCGATCACGGGCGCGAGCGGGAGCAGCAGCAGGATCGCGCCGGCCACGGCGCTGATCCAGGTGTAGCGGCGGAGGTGGCGGTGGTCGCGCAGCAGCACGATCAGTGCCACGCACGCGGCGACCCCGAGGATCGCCCACAGCATCTGCCGGTCAGCGCTCGCGGAGCTGCGCAGGCCGTAGATCGAGTTCGCCGCGTGGACGGACTCGATCATGGCGATGCCCAGCAGGTTCAGCAGCACCACGAGCGGCAGGATCACGGGATCCGCGTACGGGGCGCGCCACATCACCGCGACCTGCAGGATGAGCGCGAGCACCGCCGCGCCGATCCCGTAGGTGAGCAGGTTCGGCGGCAGCTCGTCGAAGCGCCCGAGCCCCACCAGGGCGTAGGCGCCCACGCCGATCAGCACCGCGAAGGCCAGCAGCAGCGCCTGGAGGATCCGTCGCGGCCGTGCGGTGTAGGAGACGATCGTGGCCACTACGTCCCCTCGCCCTGCTCAGCAGTGCTCTCGTCGGCCGCCCCTCCAGCATCGGAGGCGCCGCCGGCGTCGGAGGCCGGGGGAGTCGCGGCGCTTGCGCCGCCGGCGTCGGACGGCTCGAGCGGGGGCCGGTTGTTCTCCGCGGCCCGCTCGAGACGGGCGATGATCGCGTCGGCGGACTCCCGGTCCGCGGCGGAGATCGTGTTCTCCACCTGCTGGCGGGTCACTTCGGGCAGGTCGGACAGCGGGATGTCGGTGACCTCGAGCGGTGTGGACATGTCCACCGGTCCGAGGTCCTGGGACAGGCCCTGGTAGAGGACCACATGGGTGCCGTCGGTGCCGACGAAGAACTGGCGCTGGGACCAGGCCCAGCCGCCCCACAGCAGGCCGCCGACGAGCGCGAGCAGCAGCACCACGGCCGCGAGCGCGGGCCAGGCGCTGCGGCGCGGCGGCTCCTCCGCGGCGAAGTCCTCGTCCTCGTAGGGGACCTCGGGCTCCTCGCGGGTGAGCGCGGCGGCCTTCGCAGCCGGCCCGGAGGCGGCCGTCGGCGCATGACGGTTCCGCGCGGCGGAGCCGACGGTCTGCGGGGTCGTGGACGGGGCCTCCTCGCCGCGCGGCAGGGCGTCGAGGTCCACGACGTCGGCGATGATGCAGGTGATGTTGTCGGGCCCGCCGCCCTTGAGGGCGAGCTGGATCAGCGCCTCGGCGCACTCGCCGGGGTCGTCGATCTGCTTGAGGGTCGCGTCGATCGTGTCCAGCGAGACCAGGCCCGAGAGGCCATCGGAGCACAGCATCCAGCGATCGCCGGGGTGGGCGGCGCGCAGGGAGAGGTCCAGCTCCGGCTCCGCGTCGACATCGCCGAGCACACGCATGAGCACCGAGCGCTGGGGGTGGCGCTCGGCCTCGTCCTCGGTGAGGCGCCCCTCGTCCAGCAGGCGCTGCACGAAGGTGTGGTCCTTGGTGACCTGCACGGTCTCGTCCTGGCGCAGCAGATAGGCGCGGGAGTCGCCGATATGGGCGAGGGCGAACTTGCCCTCCGCGCGCAGCAGGGCCGTGATCGTGGTGCCGAGCCCGTGCAGCTGCGGCTCGTCCCGGGCGCGGCGCAGGATCTCCTGGTTCGCCTCGAGCACGGCCGCCTCGAGCGTGGCGACGATGTCGGAGGCGGGCGTCTCGGAATCCAGGCGCGCGAGATGGCCGATCGCGACGGAGGAGGCGACATCGCCGCCGGCGTGCCCTCCCATGCCGTCGGCGACCACCAGCAGATGGCTGCCGGCGTAGCCGGAGTCCTGGTTGTTGGACCGCACGAGGCCGACGTCGGAGCGGGCGGCGTATCGCAGGGCGATGCTCATCGCGGTCCTCGTCTCAGTTCGATCTCGGTTCTCCCGATCCTCACCTGCGCGCCGGGCTTGAAGGGGACGGCGCCCTCGATGCGGCGCCCGGAGACCAGGGTGCCGTTGGTGGAGCCCAGATCCTCGACCATCCACTCGCCCTCGCGCTGGAAGACGCGGGCGTGGCGGTTGGAGGCGTAGTCGTCATCGAGCACGAGCGTGCACTCCGGTGCGCGGCCGATGAGGATCGGGGTGGAGCCCAGGGTCAGGGAGGTGCCGCGCAGCGGACCGGCGGTCACCACCATCGCCGCCTGGGTCACCTCGGGGTCGGTGCGCAGGGAGGCGGGATCGGCGCCGGCGCGCGCGGCGGCACCGCCGATCGGGCCCGTCGCGGGGCGCTGCTCACGGCGCGGGTCGCGGCTCGAGCGTGTCACCACGGTGGTGCCGAACAGGTCGTTGCGCAGCACGAGCACCACGATGATCACGAAGATCCACAGCGCGAGGACGAAGCCCAGGCGCAGGGCGACCAGGGTCAGTTCACTCATCGGGCGCTCACCAGCTGACCGGGCCGGCGCTGGGAAGCAGCACGGTCAGACGGGTGCGGCCGATCTTGAGCAGCGAGCGGTCCTGGAGCGGGACGGGCGTGCGGATCCGCTCGCCGTCCACGAAGGTGCCGTTGGTGGAGCCGAGGTCGGTGGCGATCAGGGAGCCCGCCTCGTCCGTGCGCAGCTCGAGGTGGTGGCGGGAGACGCCCGTGTCCTCGAGGATGATGTCCGCGTCGCCGCCGCGGCCGATCACGGTGACCGGGCCGGTGAGCAGGTACTGCTGGCCGTCGATCTCGATGATCGGGCTGCCGCCGGGTTCGGCCTGGGCCGCGCCGGTGGCCGGGGCGACGCTGCCGCGCTCGGTGCGGGACTCGGTCTCGAAGCGGCCCTGACGCACCTCGTCATCGCGCTGCAGGTCCACGGAGACGGCACCGACGAACATGTAGCGCTGCTTGTCGGCTTGCTCCATGAGCACCTTCTGCAGCTCGTCCAGCAGCGTGTCCTGCCAGGAGCTGAAGCGCTCGAAGTCCGCCGAGTGGAGGTACACGGTGAAGACGTTCGGGGCGAGGGTGCGGGTGCGGTCCAGCACCTGGATCTGGTCGTCGCACTCCCGCTTGAGCCCCTGTGCCAGGTCGAGCGGCTTCAGCTGGCCGCGACCGGGCGAGAAGACGCTCGTCACGCCGCGGTCGAGGCTGCGCTCGATCCGATCCAAGATCCCCACGGTGGTCCTTCGCTCTCGCTCTGGCTGACAGGTCCGCGAGCCCCGTGCGCAGCGCCGCCCGAAGGCGGCGGACGCGAGGCTGCTCGCCCCCTGATCGTAGCGCGAGAGCGGGTGGATACCGGGAAGAGCAGGGGAGGAGAGGGCGGGGGATTCGTGCACGGCTCGTGAAGAGGGGCGGTGGCGACCCCCGGCCCACCACCGCCCCTCACCCTCAACGGATGACGGAACG
>DAHVRS010000512.1 GCA_027322375.1 Brachybacterium sp.
AGTACTGCCCCTCGGGGGTGTCCGCGCGCGTGGCGAGCACCAGGACCACGTACGTCGCGAGGACGAGGTAGTAGAGCGGGAAGATCCGCCCGACGCGGCGGAGGTAGAAGCCTCGCAGCGAGATTCGTCCGGTGCGGTCCCACTCCCGCAGCAGCAGCGTTGTGATCAGCACTCCGCTGATGGCGAAGAACATGTCGACCCCGAAGTACCCCTTCGTGGAGATCTCCGGGCCCGGGCGGCCCGAGGTGTGCTGCCAGATGACGGAGATGACGCTGAGGGCGCGGAGTCCGTCCAGGCCGCTGAAGAAGCGCGTCGACACGAATCGCTTGTAGTCGGCGGTGGAGTCGGACTTCTGGCGTGCACCCACCGAGCCATCCTAACCGGACAAAGCGGACATTGCCCAGATCGGGCGGTCGACGATCGGTGGGCACGGGGTCCCGCCGGGTGCGGATGCAGGGCGGTGCGGGTGCTGCGTCGTCGGGGCGGACCAGTGCTTCACAGGACCGGCGTCCCAGGTATAGGGTTCCTCGGACAAGACGGGCAAACCGGACATTGCGCACCATGGTGCCGCATCGGGGCGGCGCCCGCGGACGTCGAGTCGTGCGCCGCTGTCCGGTCCCGTCGCCGACTCCGGTCCAGGGAGGGACTACGTGGCGATCGAGAACTCAGCGCGGCCGACGGAGCTCGGGCGCGTCCGCTCCGGAGTCCGACGGGCCGCCCGCCCCCGGGCGTCGGTCGCGTCCGCGCGTCGCCACCAGGAGGGGGACCGCCTGATCGTGGCCGCGCTGGTGACGGCGGATCTCGTCGTCCTCGCCGCCGCCTGCCTGCTCGCCGTCCTGATCCGTCGCCCCCTGTCCGTCGTCGGGGTCTCCCAGGACCTGCCCGTCTCCCTCGTCGCGAGCTCCGTGGTCATCACCGCGGTGTGGATGGGCGCCCTGCTGGTCTTCGGGGCGAGCAACCCCCGTCACGTCGCGGCCGGCGCCGAGGTCTACCGGGGGGTGCTCCTGGGGACCCTCGGCGCGATCGGCGTGGTCGGCGCCGTGCTGTTCCTCTCGGGCATCCCGCTCTCGCGGCCGTACGTCGTGGTCCTCTTCCTCGTGGGCACGGCCCTCCTGTTGGTGGTGCGGGTCGTCGCGCGCCGCGTCGTGAACACCGTCCGCTCACGCGGCGGGCTGCGCTCGCAGGTACTCGTCATCGGGTCCGCGGGCCACGTGTGCGGCATCGTGCGCACGCTCGAGCGCGAGGTCTGGCTGGGCTACGACGTGGTCGGCGCCGTCGCCCCGCTCAGCGACGAGCTCTCCGAGGAGGTGGTCGGGGTGCCGGTCCTCGGCGACGAGTCCTCCCTGCTCGACGTGGTGCGGGAGCACCTCCCGGACATCGTGCTGTTCACCGCCGGCTCCTCCGGGAGCGCCGAGGAGTTCCGACGGGTCGCCTGGCAGCTCGAGGAGCTCGAGGTCGGCGTGATCGTCGTGCCCGGGGTCAGCGAGATCTCCGGGGACCGGATCCGGATGCGCCCCGTGGCAGGACTGCCGCTGGTGCACATGGACCTCCCGCGCTCCCGCAAGGCGCTGAAGAAGGGCAAGCGAGCCTTCGACGTGATCGCGAGCGCCTCGTTGCTCGTGCTGCTGTCCCCGGTCCTCGCCCTGATCGCGGCCTGCGTGAAGCTCGGCGACGGCGGACCGGCGATCTTCGCCCAGCGGCGGGTGGGTCGGGGCGGCGAGGAGATCGAGTTCCTCAAGTTCCGCTCCATGGTGGTCGACGCGGAGGAGCGCCTGGAGGGGCTGCGGCAGCAGGAGCGCGACCGCGGCAACGACGTGCTGTTCAAGATGTCGGACGACCCGCGGGTCACGCGGATCGGGAAGGTCCTGCGCCGCTACTCGCTCGACGAGCTGCCGCAGCTGTGGAACGTGCTGCGCGGCGACATGAGCCTGGTCGGGCCCCGCCCCGCCCTCCCGCGCGAGGTCGCGGACTACGACGCCGACGCGCACCGCCGCCTCGCGGTGCGACCGGGGATCACCGGGCTCTGGCAGGTCTCCGGCCGCAGCGATCTGTCCTGGGACGACACGGTGCGACTGGACCTGTTCTACGTGGACAACTGGTCCTTCGTCCAGGACCTGCTGATCCTGGTGCGCACCGTCCGCGCCGTCCTGGCGCCCCGCGGGGCGTACTGAGCGGACGGGGGAGGGGCGGAGGAGCCTCTGCGCGATTGCGGCGGTCCTGTGTCCCTGTCGTGGTGCGTCCCTGTCGTGGTGCGCGCGAGATGGGGTGTCCGCGGCGCCGGTGCCGCGGGCGGCGCGACTCAGGGGGTGCCGGTGCGGGAGAGCCCGTTCGTGCTCGTGAGCACCTCGAGGGCCCGCCGCAGCGCGGTCGACGAGGTGTGCATGGTGTACGGGAGGTACTCGATCTGCACGCCGACCTCCGCGAACTGGGTCTCGAGTAGGAGCCCCTTCGGGGTCCCGCGCCAGTCGTCCCCCTTGAAGAAGTGGGTGAACCCCACCTCGTGCCAGGCGTCGAGCTTCGACGGGGTGGTCTCGATGTGCACCCGGTCCACACAGCGCAGGCCGCCCACGATCTCGGCGCGCTCGGCGGTCGGGATCACGGGCTCGATGCCCTTCACCTCGCGCAGCATCTCGTCGCTCACGACGCCGGCGATGAGGAGGTCGCAGTGCTCCCGGGCACGACGGAGCAGGTTCAGATGCCCCACGTGGAAGAGGTCGAATCCCCCTGCTGCATATCCGATCCGCATCGCGACCTCCCGTTCCTTCCGTCCTGGGGACTGCGGTCCAGGACTCTGCAGGAAGTATACCCGTCGAAGCGGACTTATCGCCCAAAACGGACATCGGGAAACGGGGAGGCATGAGGCCCCCGCGCCATGCGTCCTCGAGCAGTGACGGCGTGCGCGGCCGCCGCACGTTCCGGCTCACTCCGCGGCCGGCCGGACCTCGCTGCGCGGCG
>DAHVRS010000005.1 GCA_027322375.1 Brachybacterium sp.
TACATCAGCAGGTTGTACGGGACCAGGAAGAACACGGCGCCCACCACCAGCGCCGCATCGACGCGGCCGCTGGCCAGCAGGTACGCGGCGGCGAAGGGGTAGGCGGTGTTGATCCAGCTCAGTGGGCGCGAGCTGCCCAGCAGCTGGCGCAGGGCCCGCGGCGGGGCGGCGAGGGCGGTCATCGTTCCTCCGCCGGGGTCAGCAGGAGCCACAGCGAGGGCAGCAGCAGGATCGCGGCGAGCGGCCATGCGAGGTCCTCCAGCGGTGCCAGGCCGATCCTGATTCCGAGCAGGTCCTCGTCCGCGAATCGGAAGAGGTCCGCAGCGATCATCGCGGTGTCGAACACGGCGGTGAGCACCAGCAGCACCAGGAGGGACAGCGCGGTGGTCAGCCACCAGCGCCTGCCGCGACGGCGCAGCACGACGGCGAGCGCGAGCACCGCGGCGGGCGGGATCAGGAACAGACCTGCCAGGGCGGCGTAGCTCAACGCGCCTCCTCCCGGGACGGGGCGGACGACTGGATCAGGCGTGCCAGCAGTGCGCTGACCAGGCCCCACAGCACCAGGGAGTGGTAGCTGAGGAAGGTGATGAACACGAGCTCCTCGAGCGGCAGCTCGGGCCCCAGCAGGATCCCGCTCATCCACGGGCTCTCGCCCAGCCGATAGTGGCCGGCGGCGATCGCGGCGAGGTCCCAGAGCAGGAACAGCACGATCCCGGCGCCCAGCACGATCGCCGCGCGCCGCGGAGCCCGCCACAGCACGAGCCGGAAGCGCCTATCCAGCAGGCCCATGCACCCCAGCGGGACCAGCAGGGCGAGGAGATAGAGGGGAGACGTCATGCCGGCACCCCGTCCTGTGACCCGGGGGGCTCCGGCAGCGGGGAGGCGGAATGGTCCCCGCGCAGGCGCTTGGCGACCAGCTCGGCGCTGCTCAGGCACATCGGCAGGCCGATCCCCGGGATCGTGCTGGAGCCCGCGTAGAGCAGCGAGTCCACCTTCTGCGAGGCGTTCCCGGCGCGCAGGAAGGCGCTCTGGCGCAGGGTGTGGGCGGGGCCGAGCATGCCGCCCTTCCAGGTGCGCAGATCGGTGGCGAACTCCGCCGGACCGATCGTGCGGCGCACCACCACGCGGCCTGCGAGGTCGGCGACGTCCGCCCAGTCGGCGATCTGCGCGATGGCCGCGTCGGCGATCGCCTCGACCGCCGGGGAGCCCGCGCCGTCGATCCCGCCGCGCCCCAGCCCGGGGTCCGCCGGCATCGGGACCAGCACGAAGAGGTTCTCGTGCCCCCCGGGGGCGACGGACGGGTCGGTCGCCGAGGGCCGGCACACGTAGACCGAGGCGGGGGAGGGGACGCGACCCGCGCGGATCGCGCCGAAGTTCGCGTCCCAGTCCCGGGTGAAGAAGAGGCTGTGGTGGGCGAGCTGCGGCAGCTCTCCCTCGATCCCGAGCAGCACCAGCACCGCACCCGGTCCGGAGGTGGCCCGTTCCCACCAGCGCTCGGGGTAGGTCTGCAGCGCGGGCGGCAGCATCGTGGTTTCCACGTGGTGCAGGTCCGCGGTCGCGACGACCACGTCGGCCGCGAGGCTGCGCACCGCGCCGTCGACCCCCTGCACCTCGACGCCGACGGCCCGAGGACGAGACCGGCCCGGCTGCGGGGCGGTGAGGATGCGGGTGGCGCGGGTGGCCGTGCGCATCCGCACCCCCTCCCGCTCGGCGAGGGCGATGATCACCTCGATGAGGCGCGCGATGCCGCCCTGCGGGTAGAGCACCCCGCCCGTGAGATCCATGGCGTTCATCAGGTGGTACATGCTCGGGGTTCGGTCCGGGGAGGAGCCCAGGAACACCGCGGGGTAGCCGAGGATCTGGCGCAGCCGGGGGTCCCTGAACCGCCGGCCGACGAAGCGCTCGAGCGGCTCGGTGAGCAGCTGCAGCAGGCGCGGCGCCTGCGCGAGGATCGGAGCGGCCAGCAGCTCCCGACGGCGGGTGAACGAGGAGTACAGGAAGTGCTCGAGCGCCATCTCGTAGGTGCGGGCGGCGGAGTCGAGGTACTGGTCCAGGCGGCGGCCGGCGCCCGGCTCGATCGACTCGAACACGGTCGCGTTGCGGGCCGCCGAGGCGCGGATGTCGAGCGGCGCGTCGTGGTCCTCGAAGAACACCCGGTAGCCCGGGTCGAGCCCCCGGAGGTCCAGCTGCTCGGCGCCGGAGGTGCCCAGCAGGCGGAAGAAGTGCTCGAACACCTCGGGCATCAGGTACCAGGACGGGCCGGTGTCGAAGCGGAACCCGTCCCGCTCCCAGCTGCCGGCGCGGCCGCCCAGCTCCTCGCGAGCCTCGACGAGATCGACCTCGTATCCGTCGCGCGCGAGCAGGGCGGCGGTCGCCAGGCCCGAGATCCCGCCGCCGATCACCACGGCGGTGCGTCCCGTCATCGGCGCGACTCGCACAGGGCACGGATCATGATCACTGCTTTCTCGTGGTCGGGCACACGCACCCGGGCGGTGCGGATCTGCGAGGCCGGGGTGGTGCGCAGCCGCCTCGAGAGAGCGCGGTAGAAGCCGTGCGCGGCGGTCACCGCGCGACGGCTCGAGGCGGGCAGGTGGGGCAGGGCGGCGGCGGCCCGGTCGAGGTCGGCGTCGATGTCATCCAGCAGCCGATCGCGCTCCGCGTCGTCGAAGGCGTCGACGTCCAGGCCGGGGAAGTAGGTGCGTCCCAGGGCGTCGTGGTCCTCGGCGAGGTCACGCAGGAAGTTCACCTTCTGGAAGGCGGCGCCGAGCGAGCACGCCGCGGGAGCCAGCCGGGCGTAGGCCGCGTCGTCCCCGTCCAGGAACACGCGCAGGCACATCAGTCCCACCACCTCGGCGGAGCCGTGCACGTACTCGGACAGGCTCTCCTCGTCGTGCGCGGAGACCGCGAGGTCCGCCCGCATGGAGGCGAAGAACGGATCGATGAGTGCGGGGCCGATGCCGCAGCGCCGCGCCGTGCGGGCGAAGGCCTGCACCACCAGATTCGTGGAGCGGGAGCCGGCCACCGCACGCGCGGTCTCCGCGGCGAGATCCTCGAGCAGGCGCGAGCGCTCCGTGAGCGAGAAGGCGGGATCGGGGTCGTCGACCGTCTCGTCGGCGATCCGCACCAGGGCGTAGATGCTGCGCACGTCCGTGCGCACCGGCTCGTCCAGCATCCGGGTCGCCCAGCCGAAGGAGGTGGAGTACCCCGCGATCACGCAGCCCGCGCTGCGCTGGGCGACCAGGTCGTACCGCGGCACCGAGGGAGCGACCGCGGCGCGCGGGCTCATCGTGCGCTCCGACCGTGGTCGGCGAGCTCATCGCGTCTGGCCACGCTGCGGGGGTCGGCGGTGGAGCGGGTCCGCAGCGCCGTCGCGAGGGCCGCGACGCCGATCACGAGCGCGACCCCGGCCGCGGTGAGGGCGACGAGGGGCGCGTGCGGCTCATCGGTGCCGCGACCCACGGCGATCCACGACAGCCCCCAGATCATCGCCAGCGGCGCCGCGATCGGGCGCCGACCGGCGCGCACCAGGGCGATCCCGATCACCGCGACCACCGCGAGCACCGTGACGGCCAGCACGGAGGGGACACCGAAGCCCGAGAACCCTGCGCCCTTGTGGGCGGCCGCGATGTTCGCGCAGGTCGCGACCGAGGCCCACCCGAGGTACAGACCGAAGGTGCCATCGGCCACGATCCGCTCCACGAGGCTGCCGGGTGGCGCGGAAGCGAGGCGGCGGAAGAGATCCGCCAGGACCGCCACCAGCAGCGCGATCACGACCACGCTGAGCCCCACCAGGCCGGCCTGGATGGTGAGGATCCAGGCAGCGTTCAGCAGGAGCGAGAGGACCGCGCCGGGGGCGATGCCGCGCGCATCGCGGCGATCCCACCACTGCCAGATCGTGTACGCGCCGAGTCCTGCGTAGATCACGGACCAGATCATGAACGCCGGGGCAGCGGGCGCGAGGTGAGTCGCGTCGGCGGCGAGCAGGCCGCCGGCGGCCTCGGCGATGGGGTCGCCGCCGAACGCGCCGACGCCGACGGCGGTGCCGGCCATCGCCAGCAGGAAGCTCGCGGTGACCGCGAGGCGGCGTGCGAGCGGACGGGCGGGGGCGCTCATGAGGACTCCTCGGTGCCGGGGGACTGGGGGGTGTCGGCGCGCGCGACGGTGCGGGTGGGCTGGGCGGTCTCCGCGGCGCGGGCGATGTTGCGCTGCATGCCGCCGAACACGATGCCGTGGAACGGCCACACGGCCCACCAGTAGAGGTCCCCGAGCAGGCCGCGAGGGTGGTAGATCGCGCGCTGATGGAGGATCGCGCCGTCGTCGTCGGCCGCCACCACCCCGAGCTCGAGCCAGGCCTCACCGGGCACCCGCATCTCGGCGCGCAGTCGCAGCAGGTGTCCGCGCTCGAGGCGCTCGACCCGCCACCAGTCCAGGGCGTCCCCCACGGCGAGCCGGTACGGATGGCGGCGTCCGCGGCGCAGGCCGGGGCCGCCGACGACGCGATCCATCAGGCCGCGCACGACCCAGCCCAGGCGCCAGGAATACCAGCCGCGCGTGCCGCCGATGCCCTCGATCACTTCCCACAGCGTCTCGGGGGAAGCGTCGACGTGGCGCTGGCGCTCGTCCCCCCGCACGATGCCGCCGGACCACTGCGGGTCCTCGGGCAGCGGGGAGGAGGGCGCTCCCGCGGGGGTCGCCGAGTGCCAGGCGGTGGCCACATCGAGCTCGCGGATGCGGGTCAGGGCCAGTTCGATGGCACGGTCCACGCCCGTCAGGCCGCCCTCGGGGTCCGGCACGAGGTCACGGATGTCGTGCTCGGCCGCGACCGATTCGTGGATCAGCGACTCCACCAGCGGGCGGGCGATCCCGGTGGGCACGGGCGTGACCAGCCCGATCCAGTGGCTCGCCAGGCGCGGGGTGAGCACCGGCACCGTGAGGATGCGCCGACGGGGCAGGCCGGCGGCGCGGGCATAGGACTGCAGGAGCTGCGCGAAGGTGAGGACGTCGGGCCCGACCACGTCGAAGGTGCGGTTCAGGGCGCCCTCGAGGCGGGCCGCGCCGACCAGGTAGTGCAGCACGTCGCGCACGGCGATCGGCTGGATCCGGTTGTTCAGCCAGCGCGGGGCGATCATCACGGGCAGGCGCTCGGAGAGGTGCCGCATCATCTCGAAGGAGGCGCTGCCGGAGCCGAGGATCACCGCTGCGCGCAGCACCACCGCCGGCACCTGGCCGGCCAGGAGGATGTCGCCGACCTCCTTGCGGGAGGCCATGTGGGTGGAGAGCTGCTCGCTCTCCGGGTGGATGCCGCCCAGATAGATGATGCGGTGCACCTCCGCGCGTGCCGCAGCGGCGGCGAAGGACCGGGCGCCCTCACGGTCGCGGTCCGCGAAGCTGCGGCCTCCACCCATGGCGTGGATCAGGTAGTAGGCGATGTCGACCCCGTCGAGGGCGGCGTCCAGGCTCGCCGCATCCTCGACGTCTGCCTCCACCACCTCGACCTGGCTGCGCCAGGGGCGGTCGGCGAGCCGGTCGGCGTGCCGGGCCATCGCCCGCACTCGCAGGCCGGCGGCCAGCAGGGCGGGGACGAGACGGCCGCCGATGTAGCCGCTGGCTCCGGTGACCAGGATCAGCGGGGCATCGGAGGTCCCGGGAGCGTCTGCGGTCATACCGGGAGTCCTTCATGGTCGGGGAGGGGCAGGTCGGCGGCGCGGAGCATCTGATGGGTCGTGAGGTCGAGGGCTGTGACGAGCGCGGGCGGCAGGTCGTGGCGGGCCGCGGCCTCGGTCGCGCTGGACAGGTGCCACCGGGCGACGTCCTCGACCCATGCACGGGAGCCGCCGTCGGTGAGCAGCTCGCGTGCTCGCCGCGCGTCCGCCTCGTCGAGGTCCGCGCGACCCAGCAGGGGGTGCAGCGCGGGCCAGGCATCCGTGGTCGAGGCGTGGGCGATCAGGGCGGTGCGCTTGCCCTCTCGCAAGTCGCCGAGCGCGCTCTTGCCGGTGCGCCGCTCGTCGCCGAACACGCCCAGCAGATCATCCAGCAGCTGGAAGCCGATGCCGAGCAGGCAGCCGATCTCGTCGAGGGCGAGGAGCACCTCGGGGGAGGCATCGGCCAGGAGTGCGCCGGCGCGCAGCGGCAGCTGGAAGGAGTACAGGGCGGTCTTGAGCTCGGCCACCGCGAGGCTCTCCCGCAGCACCACGTGGCCGTCGGCCGGGCCCAGCTGGAGGCGCACGTCGGCGAGCTCCCCGGCGGCGGTGGCGTGCAGGGTGCTCTCGAAGAGATCCAGCAGGCGGTCCACCACGGGGGCGGGCGCCTCGCAGCGGGCGATCGCTCGCATCGCCGCGATGAGCCCGAGGTCGCCGGCGAGGATGCCGGCCGCTTCTCCGAGCCGCCGCGCCGCCTCCGGGGAGGATCCCGCGCGGCGTGCGTCGGCGGCGACGCCGCCGGACACGCTAGGCACCCCGCGCCGCAGCTGATCGCCGTCGATCACGTCGTCCTGCACGACGAGCGCCGTGTGCAGCAGCTCGAGGGCGGCCGCGACCTGGACCGCGGCGCGCTCTCGCGTCCCGCCGAGCGCGCTGTGGGTCGACAGGAGCAGGGCCGGACGGAACCGCTTGCCGCCGTCTGCCGCCTGGGAGAAGGCGGTCCACAGCTGGTGGTGGTCGGGCAGCGGCAGGTCCCCCGGGAGCGCCGCACCGTGTCTCAGCAGGCGCTGGATCTCGAGCTCCGTCGCACGGTGAGCGGCGGCGTGGGGCGAGGCGGTCATGAGACACCTGCGAGGTGATGCTCGAGGGCCCGGCCCAGCTGGGGGACCTGGGAGGCCGTCCAGGGGCTGAGTGCCCACGGTGAGAGCTCCACGAGCGAGGTGAGCTCCGCGGGGGAGACCCACCGCAGATCCATGACCTCCTCCGCGTTCGGCGCCGGATCGCCGTCCGCGGTCGCGACGAACACCGGGCAGATCTCGTTCTCGACGATCCCGGAGGCGTCCACCGCCCGATACCGGAAGTCCGGCAGAGCCTCCTCGACGGCGCGCACCCCCATGCCCAGCTCGTGCCGGGCATGGCGCGAGATCGCCTCGGAGACGGGCTCGCCCTGGCGGGGGTGGCCGCAGAACGAGTTCGTCCACACCCCGGGCCAGGTGCGCTTGGTCAGCGCGCGGCGGGTGAGCAGCACGTTCCCGTCCTCCCGGATCACGTAGCAGGAGAAGGCCAGGTGGAGTGGGGTGTCGCGGGTGTGGACGGCAGCTCTAGGGGCCACGCCGAGGGGGTGGCCGTGGACGTCGACCAGCACGACGTGATCCTGGGGGACTGCAGCGGTGCCGGTCATCGTCTCTCCTCGATATCGTTAGCTTATCTATCGAGATTAACTTTAGCATCCACAGATCTCCCGGGCTCCGTGCCTGGTGACTTGATCGCGTGGAGGGAGCGCCGTGAACTCGTACTGGTACGACGAGGAGGGGTCCGCCGTCGCCCTGCTCTCCGCGGTGCGCCGGTTCTGCGGGGCCGATCACGAGATGCGGCGGCGCATGGCCGTGGGCATGGACATGAACACCACCGATCTCGCCGCGCTGCGCGTGGTGATCGCGCACGAGAAGGCGGACGATCCGGTGACGCCGTTGCGACTCGCCCGACACCTGGGGATCTCCGGTGCCTCGACCTCGAAGCTGCTGGACCGACTCACGGGCTCCGGGCATGTCGAGCGAGCGCCGAACCCGCGCGACCGACGCTCCTCGATCGTGCGCGCCACCGATCACGCCCGCCTCCAGGTGAGGGAGCGCCTCGGCGGGATGCACGAGCGGATGCTCGAGATCGCTCAGGAGGTCCCGGCCCCCGCTCGACCAGTCGTGATCGACTTCCTGCTGGCCATGGCGCAGCAGCTGGAGGCGGAGGCGTCGTCCGGCGCGCTCACCGTGCGCGCTGATCGGCCATCCCAGCCGTGCCAGCCGTGCCCGCCGTCCCGTGCATCGCCGTGTTCCGCATTCGAGGAGGGCTGACGGCCTCAGACCCGTCGGGCCTCGCGGCGCGTCTTCGCCCAGCCGTCCAGGCTGTCCCACACCGCGATCCCGAGGACCAGCAGTCCGAGGAGCGCGCCGAGGGTGCCCAGGGAGTTCGAGCCGATCGCGCCGACGGTGCGGGCGAGCTCGATCACCTCGGGGTTCAGCAGCTCGCCCATG
>DAHVRS010000009.1 GCA_027322375.1 Brachybacterium sp.
GCGCTGAACCGCAACACGCACACCGACGCCTACGTCAAGCTGCTGCTCGCCGATCCCGCCTCGGGCCTCACCCCGCCCTATGACCTCGACTCCCTGCGCGAGCAGAGCCCCGAGCTGCTGCCCGTGCGCCGCACCTACACCGTGCGCTCCTGGGACGACGAGGCCCAGGAGATCCAGCTCGACGTGGTCCTGCACGGCGCCGGCGAGGAGAGCGGCGTCGCCGCCCGCTGGGCCGACGCCGCCCAGCCCGGCGACATCATCGCGATGAGCGGCGCCGGTGGCGCCTACTCCCCGGAGCCGGAGACCCGCCGCCACCTCCTGCTCGGCGACCACGCCGCGCTCCCCGCGATCGCCGCGGCGCTCGAGGCGATGGGGCCCGACGCGACCGGGCACGCACTCATCCAGCTCGACGACAAGGCGGACATGCTCCACCTCGAGCACCCCGCCGGTGTGGAGGTCGAGTGGGTGATCGGCCCGCGCGAGCAGCTCCTGGAGCGTGCCCGTGCCCTCGACCTCAGCGACCACGAGGGCCTCCAGGTGTTCTGCCACCTCGAGCGCGGCCTCACCAAGCAGCTGCGCGCCCTGCTCGTGAAGGAGGCCGGGATCCCGCGCGAGCAGATCTCCATCTCCGCCTACTGGGCACTGGGCCGGATCGAGGACCAGTTCCAGGCCGAGAAGCGCGAGTCGATCGGCAAGATCGACGAGTGAGCTCGAGCCAGGAGCCCATGCAGTACGAGGAGCCGGTGAGCGAGGACCTCGTCGTCGGCCCAGACGGGCTCGCCCGTCCGCGCTGGGCGGCGACCCACGACGACCTGCGCACCTACTACGACACGGAGTGGGGCATGCCGGTGCGTGACGAGCGCGGGGTGTTCGAGCGCCTGGCGCTCGAGGGCTTCCAGTCGGGGCTCAGCTGGGCGACGATCCTGCGCCGACGGGAGGGCTTCCGCCGCGCCTTCGCCGGCTTCGACATCGACACGGTCGCCGCCTTCGACGAGAGCGACGTCGAGCGGCTCCTCACGGACACCGGCATCATCCGCCACCGCGGCAAGATCGAGGCGACGATCGGCAACGCCCGCGCCGCGCAGCGCCTGCGATCCGACGGCGTGGAGGGCGGGGCCACGGACCTCGCGGCGCTCGTGTGGTCCTATCGCCCCGCGCGCACGCCCCTGCCCCGCACCGCCGCCGAGGTCCCCACCACGAGCGAGGAGTCGACCGCGCTCGCCAAGGAGCTCAAGCGGCGCGGCTTCCGCTTCGTCGGCCCCACCACGATGTTCGCCCTCATGGAGGCGCTCGGGATCGTGGACACGCATCTGCTGGGCTCCCACCGCCGCGGCACCTCCGGGCTCTGGGCCGAGGACGGCACCCCTGCCTGACGCTGCCCGATCTGGGGCCTCTGTGACGCCCTGAGTCATCCCGCACCACGTCCCGTCGCGGAGGATCACGCTCCGTCACAGTCCTCGCCGCCGCACCGCTCCCGCTCGCACGATGAGCTCCAACAGGAGCCGACGGAGGAGGAGCCATGGGCACCAGCGAGATCCACGCGGGGTGGGACAGCAGCCAGGACGCGCACGGGGCGCTCACCCCGCCCGTGTACTCGACCAGTGCCTTCGCCCGCGCCAGCCATGCCGAGCTGAAGGCCCTCTTCGAGCGCCGCGCGGAGGGCTTCGCCTACTCCCGCTCCGGCAACCCCACCACCGCCGTGCTCGAACGGCGCATCACCGCGCTCGAGGGCGGCATCGGCGCGCTCGCCGTCTCCTCCGGGCAGGCCGCGACCACCATCGCGGTCCTCGCCCTCACCCCGCCCGGCAGCCACCTCGTGGTCTCCTCCCGACTCTACGGCGGGACGTCCGAGTTCCTCGATGACACCCTCGCCGACCTCGGCGTCGAGGTCACTGTCGCCGATCCCTGGGACCTCACCGCCTGGGAGGCGGCCTTCACGGGCACCACCCGCGCCGCTCTGCTCGAATCGGTCGCGAACCCCGGTGGGGAGCTGTGCGACCTGCCGGCACTGAGCGCGATCGCCCATGCCCGGGACGTGCCGGTCATCGTCGACTCCACCCTCGCCGGCCCCACCCTCTACCGTCCCGGGGAGCACGGCGCGGACCTCGTGGTCCACTCCGCGACAAAGCACCTGTGCGGGCACGGCACCACGATCGCCGGCCTGATCGTGGACACCGGCCGCTTCGACCCGCGCCGATGTCCCACCCGCTGGGAGCGGCTCACCCGCCGGAACCGCCGCTTCGGCGTCACCTTCGCCGACGAGTACGCGTGCGGCCGCTCGGGCCTGCTCGCCTACGCCCGCGCGAAGTACGTCACCGACCTCGGCGCGACGCTGCCCGCCGCGAGCGCCCAGCAGGTCCTCGTGGGCATCGAGACCCTCGACCTGCGCACCAAGAAGGTCAGCGCCGACGCCGCCGTGCTCGCCGCCCGCCTGCACGGCCTGCCCGGTGTGGAACAGGTCCACCATGCGACCATCCCCGGCCGGCCCGATGCCGCACTCGCCGCACGCGACTTCCCGCACGGCACCGGTGGGGTGCTCGCGCTCGACCTCACAGGCGGTGAAGAGGCGGCCGCCGCGTTCAGCGATGCGCTGCGCCTGTGGTCGATCGCGGTGAACCTCGGCGATGCCCGCTCGCTCGTCTGCCACCCCGGCTCCACCACCCACTCCCACCTCACTCCCGCCCAGCGCGAGGCCTGCGGCGTCCGGCCGGGCACGCTCCGGCTGAGCGTGGGCCTCGAGGACCTCGAGGACCTGTGGGAAGACCTGTCCCGCGGCCTCTCCGCCGCCCGAGCGGTCACCGAGGTCGCCGCAATCGCGTGAGCTCGCCGGTGTGAGCCTGCCCGCGGCAGGGAACATCCCGCGGCGGGCCGAGGTTGGGCCGGACATGGGCATCCTCGACGCGGTCGTGATCGGGGCCGGTCAGGCCGGCCTCTCCGCCGCGCACCACCTGCGCGAGCGCGGGATCGAGGCGGTGGCGGTGCTCGATGCGGAGACCGGGCCCGGCGGGGCGTGGCGCCACCGCTGGGACAGCCTCACCATGGCGACCGTGAACGGGATCCGCGAGCTGCCGGACATGCCCGTCCCTGCCCTCGACGACCACGTGAGCGCCAATATCGCGGTCCCGGCGTACTTCGCCGCATTCGAGGAGCGCGAGGGCCTCGAGATCCAGCGCCCGGTGCGGGCGACGCGCGTCGAGAACGCGCCCGATGCCGGGCTGCTGCACGTCCGTTCCGTCGGCCCCGACGGCGCGGAGCGCCCCGTGCTGCGCACCCGGGCGGTGCTGAACGCGACCGGGACCTGGACCCGCCCCTTCGTCCCCACCCTGCCCGGCGCCACCGACTTCCGCGGTCGGCAGCTGCACACCGCCGAGTACCGCAGCGCGGAGGAGTTCGCCGGCCAGCGCGTCGCAGTCGTCGGCGGCGGGATCAGCGCGCTCGGCCACCTGCTCGAACTCGCGGACGTCGCTGAGACCCACTGGCACACACGGCGCGAGCCCGAGTGGCGCGAGGGCCCGTTCACCGAGGAGGCGGGCCGTGACGCGGTCGCCGGCGTGGAGGAGCGGGCACGGGCCGGGCTGCCCATCGGCAGCGTGGTCTCCCACACCGGGCTGCTGTGGACGCCCGCGATGCGCGAGGCAGCGGCCCGCGGAATCCTCGCCCGGCGGGAGATGTTCCAGCGCCTCCTCCCGCACGGGGTGCTCGAGGCCGACGGCACGGTGACCGGGCTCGACGCGATCGTGTGGGCGACCGGGTTCCGCCACGCCCTGCGCCATCTCGCACCACTGCGACTGCGCGGCCCCGCCGGCGGGATCGCCATGGACGGCACCGCCGTCGCCGCGGATCCGCGGATCCACCTGCTGGGCTACGGGCCGAGCGCCTCGACGATCGGCGCCAACCGCGCCGGACGCGCTGCCGCCCGCCGGCTGCTGCGTGACCTCGAGGAAGGGCGCCTCGCAGCGCAGTGACCTGACCTAGGGTGAGCGTCATGGATGAGACCGCCACGCTGCCGCTGCTTCCCCAGGACGATCTGCGCCGAGTGCTGTGCGTCGTCGCCCACCCCGATGACATGGAGTACGGGACCTCCGCCGCAGTCGCCGCCTGGACCTCGGCCGGCGTCGAAGTCACCTATCTGCTGCTCACCCACGGGGAGGCGGGGATGGCCGCCGCGCCCGAGGAGGTGGGCCCGCTGCGCGTGAGCGAGCAGCGCCGCGCCTGCGCGGCCGTCGGCGTCAGCGACCTGCGGGTCCTCGACCACCCTGACGGGATGCTCGAGCCGACCCTCGTCATGCGCCGCGACATCTCCCGCGTGATCCGCCAGGTGCGCCCGGACCTCGTGCTCACCCTGACCTTCGAGATCGAGGTGGGGTGGGGTCTGAATCAGGCCGACCACAGGGCCGCCGGGCTCGCGACGATCGACGCCTGCCG
>DAHVRS010000017.1 GCA_027322375.1 Brachybacterium sp.
GACTTCCCGATGATCCCGTTCTACATCTTCTACTCGATGTTCGGGTTCCAGCGCACCGGCGACTTCTTCTGGGCCGCCGGCGACCAGATGGCCAAGGGCTTCGTCATCGGCGCGACCGCCGGCAAGACGACCCTTGCGGGCGAGGGCCTCCAGCACATGGACGGACACTCCCCGATCCTCGCCAACACGAACCCCGGCGCGGTCATCTACGACCCGACCTACGGCTACGAGCTGGGGCACATCATCCGTGACGGCCTCAAGCGCATGTACGGCGAGGACGACCGCCTCCAGGAGGTCTTCTACTACATCACCGTCTACAACGAGCCGATGGTGCAGCCCAAGGAGCCCGAGAACCTGGACGTCGAGGGTCTGCTCAAGGGCATGTACCTCAACGAGGCGGCGCCCGAGGGCGACGGCCCGGTCGCGCAGCTGCTCGCCTCCGGCGTGGGCGTCCCGTGGGCGAAGCACGCTCGCGAGCTGCTCGAGCAGGATTGGGGCGTGCGCGCGAACGTGTGGTCGGTGACCTCGTGGACGGAGCTGCGCAAGGAGGCCCTCGAGGCCGAGAAGCACAACCTCCTGCACCCGGAGGATCAGCGCACCCCGTGGCTGTCGCAGCGCCTCGAGGGCTTCGAGGGGCCGTTCGTGGCCACCTCCGACTACGACTTCCTGGTGCCGGACATGATCCGCGAGTGGATCCCGGGCCGCTACGGCGTTCTCGGGGCCGACGGCTGGGGCTTCTCGGACACGCGTCCGGCCGCCCGCCGTCACCTCAAGATCGACGCACACTCCATGGTCGTCAAGGCCCTGCAGCTGCTGGCGAAGGACGGGAAGGTCGATCCTTCCGTCGTGCGCCAGGCGATCGACAAGTACGACCTGCTGAACGTGAACGCCGGCGAGTCCGGCTCCTTCGGCGGCGAGTCCTGATCATCCCGTCGGGTCGTCCCTCCTCGTGTGGGACGGCCCGACGGCCGCTCTCCCCCGCTTTTCCCCGTTCCACCGCTCTCCCCTGCCGGCCCGTCTCGCCTCCGAGCGGGCCGCCCGTCTCTCCCCTGGAGGTCACCGTGCTCGCGATCGTCTGCCCCGGACAAGGGGCTCAGAAGCCCGGCTTCCTCAGCCCGTGGCGTGAGCTGCCCGGCGTCGAGCAGTCCCTGTCCGCGCTCTCCGACGCTGCCGGCCTCGACCTGCTCCGTCACGGCACCGAGTCCGATGCGGACACGATCCGCGACACCGCTGTCGCGCAGCCGCTCCTGGTCGCCGCCGGCATCATCGCCGCCGCCCAGCTCGCCGACGGCGAGGACGTGACTGCCGCCGATCTCGTCGCCGGCCACAGCGTCGGCGAGGTGACTGCTGCGGCGCTCACCGGGGTCCTCTCCGACGAGGACGCGATGCGTCTGGTCGCCGTGCGCTCGCGCGCCATGGCGACCGCTGCGGCGGCCGAGCCCACCTCGATGGCCGCCGTCGTCGGCGGAACCCGCGAGGACGTGCTCGAGGCGATCTCGCGCCACGGCCTGCACCCTGCGAACATCAACTCCGCCGCGCAGGTCGTCGCGGCCGGTGCCGCGGACAAGATCGCTGCGCTGGTCGAGGACGGTCCTGCGAAGGCTCGCGTCATCCCGCTGCAGGTCGCCGGTGCCTTCCACACCCCGTACATGGCCGGTGCCCGCGAGGAGCTCGCCGCCTTCGCGCCGAGCCTGGCCTCCGCCGACCCCTCGGTCCCGCTCGTGACCAACGCGGGCGGCGAGGCGATCACCTCCGGCGCCCGCTATCTCGACCTCCTGGTCACCCAGGTCGCCTCCCCCGTGGACTGGCAGGCCTGCATGGCCGACTTCCGCGAGCGCGGCGTGACGGGGCTGATCGAGGTCGCCCCGGCCGGGACCCTCACGGGCCTGGCGAAGCGGGAGCTGAAGGGCATCGCGCTCGCGAACCTCAACACCCCCGACGACCTCGAGGCCGCCCGCGCCCTGGCGCGCGAGCACGCCGGTCTCGCCGCGGATCAGGAGGCGTGAGCATGGCCATCTCCCTGACCCCGCGCACCCCCGTCGCAGGCTCCCGGGTCCTCGCCTACGGCGCTGCGCGCGGCGACCTGGTCGTCCCCAACGATGATCTCGTCGGGCCGATCGACTCCTCCGACGAGTGGATCCGCCAGCGCACCGGGATCATCACCCGCAACCGCGCGAGCGAGGACGTGGGCGTGAAGGACCTCGCGCTGGCCGCTGGGAAGGAAGCGATCGAGCGCTCCGGCATCGACCTGGACGCCCTCGACGCGATCATCGTCTCGACGATCACCTTCCCCTACCCCACCCCGTCGCTCGCGACGCTGCTGGCCGGCCAGCTGGGCCGCCCCGATGTCATCGCCTACGACATCTCCGCCGCCTGCGCCGGCTTCGCCTACGGCATCGGCCAGGCCGACGCGCTGATCCGCTCGGGCGCTGCCCGGAACGTGCTGGTCATCGGCGCGGAGAAGCTCTCCGACATCGTCTCCCCCACCGACCGCTCGATCTCCTTCCTCCTCGGCGACGGGGCGGGCGCGGCGGTCGTCGGCCCGAGCGAGGAGCCGATGATCGGCCCCACCGTGTGGGGGTCCGACGGCGATCACTGGGACACGATCCGCATGACCGGCTCCTCCCTCGACTTCCGCGACGGGAAGGTGGACTGGCCGACCCTCGAGCAGGACGGCCGCACCGTGTTCCGCTGGGCCGTGTGGCACACCGCCAAGAAGATCCGCGAGATGCTCGAGCTGTCCGGCATCGGCGTCGAGGATGTGGACGTGTTCGTCCCCCACCAGGCGAACATGCGCATCATCGACGAGCTCGCCAAGCAGCTGAAGCTGCCCGAGGACGTCGTGATCGGCCGCGACATCGCCGAGACCGGCAACACCTCCGCCGCCTCGATCCCGCTGGCCACGCACCGTCTGCTCGAGGAGGGCACCGCCAAGAGCGGTGACGTGCTCGTCCAGTTCGGCTTCGGCGCGGGCCTCGCCTACGCAGGCCAGGTCCTGGTCCTCCCCTGATCCTATCGATCCCCGAATTCAGTCGACCCTGAACCACCGCGGGCTGTCACCCGCATCACGACCGGGCACGACATCCCGGGCAGTGCACGTCCCGTGCACCCGTCCCGGGTAGTCTGTCCTCGCCACTCATCCGCACACCCGAAGGAGCACCCATGGCACACACCGAGAACGAGATCCTCGCGGGCCTCGCCGAGATCGTCAACGAGGAGACCGGTGTCGCCACCGAGGACGTCAAGCTGGAGAAGTCCTTCACCGACGACCTCGACATCGACTCCATCTCCATGATGACCATCGTCGTCAACGCCGAGGAGAAGTTCGACGTCCGCATCCCCGACGAAGAGGTCAAGAACCTCGCGACCGTCGGCGACGCCGTCAAGTTCATCGAGGGCGCTCAGAACTGAGCCCCGCCTGACGCCCGGGACGAGCTCCGTCCCGGGCGTCGCCGCTTCCCACCTCGACCCGACCCGGAGGTCCGCATGCCCTCGCCCCGTACTCGAGTCGCCGTCACCGGCCTCGGCACCGTCAACCCCCTCGGCGTCGACGTCGCCTCCACCTGGGAGTCGGCACTCGCCGGGACCTCGACGGCCCGCACGTTCGAGAACGACTGGAAGGAGCGCTACGGCCTGTCCGTGGACTTCGCCTGCCAGCTCACGCCGGGTGCGCTCGATTCTCTCAGCCGTCCCGAGGCGAAGAAGCTCGACCCCTCCGGGCAGTACGCCATGGTCGCCGCGCGCGAGGCCTGGGCCGACGCCGGCGCCCCCGAGGTCGACCCCACCCGCCTCGGCGTCGTGGTCGGCTCCGGCATCGGCGGCATCTGGACCACGCTCGATCAGTGGGATGTGGTCCGCGAGCGCGGCGCACGACGGGTCAACCCGTTCACCGTGCCGATGCTCATGGCGAACTCCGCCGCCGCGAACATCTCGATGGAGCTCGGCGCCCGTGCCGGCGCCCAC
>DAHVRS010000026.1 GCA_027322375.1 Brachybacterium sp.
CTGGGCGCCGACGGCACCGCCGCGGCGGAGGAGGACCCGGCCGTCCCCGCGGAGCTGCGCCATGGCGTGCTCGCCGCCTATCCGGCGATGACCCGCTCGATCGGCTCGGACCTGTTCTGGTTCGGCCGCTATCTGGAGCGGGTGGATGCCACCGCGCGCCTGCTGCGCACCATCCTGGACACCACCAATGACCTCGGTGCAGAGGCGACCCCCGCTGCCCGCACCGCGCAGGAGGTGCTGCTCGGGGCGGTCACCGAGGTGACGACCACCTATCCGGGATTCCCTGCACTCGACCTCGCCGACCGTGAATCGGTGCGGGACGAGATCGAGTCGCTGCTGACCGACCGAGCCCGGCCCGGCTCCCTCGCCCAGTCCTATGCCGCGCTCGCCCACACCACCCGCACCCTGCGCGACCTCATCTCCGACGAGGTGTGGCCGGTGATGACCCGCATGAACGCACGCCTGGCCGGGCTCAGCCGGCGCGCGGCATCGGAGGGCCGGCCCGTCGAGCAGGGGCTCACCGACCTGGTCGACGGCTGCCTCACCCTCTCCGGCGCGGTCGCGGACTCGATGCCGCGCAACCTCGGCTGGGACCTGCTCGAGGTGGGCCGCAAGCTCGAGCGCACCATGAGCCTGCTCGCGCTGCTGCGCGCGGCACTGGGACAGCGCCGCACCCGCCACGCCGAAGCCCGGATCGCGGGCGCCATCGCACTGATCACCGAGTCCAGCACCTCCTACCGCCGCGCCTATCACGCGGCCGTCCAGCCCGAGCTGCTCATGGAGCTGCTGCTGAACGACGTGACGCTCCCCCGCTCGATCGCCTTCCAGCTGGACCGGCTCGGCGCGGCGCTGGACCGCCTGCCCGAGACGGCCCCGACCCCGGAGCTGCGCGCCCCGCTCGGCGCGCTGCGCGCCCGGGTCACGGCCTGGCAGGCCGAGGAGCTGCTGCGCCCGCTCGCCGCGGGGCCCGGGGCCGACGGCGCCCCGACGGCTCTGCTCGAGGAGGCGGAGGCGGCGATGGAGTCGCTGCGCGAGCTCGCCTCCGCCCTCGAGGACCGGTTCTTCCTGCCCTCGGAATCCACCTCGCGATGGGGGGTCGATGATGTCTGACAGCACCGCACGCCGCCGCCCGCTGATCCCGCTGAAGGAGGAGGGGGTGGAGCCGGCCGCGCCGATCCACTACCGCGTCCACCACCTCACCTCCTACCGCTACGCGAAGCCGGTCTCGCGCAACTACGGCCGCGCGCACGTCGAGCCGCGCGCCACCCCGCACCAGCGAGTCCTCTCCCATGAGGTGATCGTGGATCCGGCCCCGGCACGCCTGACCGCGCACACCGACTTCTACGGCAACTCCTCCACCTACCTGCTCGTGGACGAGCCCCATGAACGGCTCGATGTGCACTCTCACGCCCTGGTCGCGGTCGCGGAGCGGCGCTACGGCATCGAGGCGATGTCCCGCCCCTGGGAGCAGTGCACTCCGGAGGGCTGGGGCTCCCTGCCCGCGGACACGGACCTCGACTTCGTCCTGGCCTCCCCGCGGGTGCCCGCCTGCGAGGCGGCGCGGGAGATCACCGCGGAGGTGTTCCGGCCCGGCCGCCCGATCGGCGAGTGCCTCGCGGATCTCACGGCGCTGATCTACACAGACTTCACCTACGACTCGGCCGCGACCACGGTCAGCTCGACCCTCGAGGAGGTCCTCGCCGCCCGGCACGGGGTGTGCCAGGACTTCTCGCATGTGGGAGTCGCGGCGGTGCGGGCAGCGGGCCTCGCCGCCCGGTACGTCTCCGGCTACCTGCGCACCGCGCACTCGGCGAGCGGCGCGCTGGGCACTGCCCCCGTCGGGGAGATGATCGGCTCCGCCGCCTCGCATGCGTGGCTGAGCGTGCTCGTGCCCGGTTCGGGCTGGGTGGACATCGACCCCACCAACCGCACCTTCGTGGATCAGCGCTTCGTCACCACCGCCTGGGGCCGCGACTATGCGGATGTCCCGCCGCTGAAGGGCATCGTCGTCGGCCCGCCGGGAGCGACCAGCACTCTCGACGTCGCGGTCTCAGTGGCGCCCGAGGCGACGGAGGCGCCGTCGGGCGCGAGCCCGGCATGAGACAGCTCGAGAAGCACGTCAGCCCGCTCACATCAGCCGGGGTGGGAACGAATTTCGCGTATAGAGTGGTGCGGAAATCTCTGCCGCCGGAGCCGGGTACGCCCCGCGACCCCTCCGCAGGTGCCCGACCCCGGCGCTGACGCGCCATGAGAACGAGGTGTGATGTCCTCCTCCCCGCAGCCCTTCCGCCTGGCCGTGATCGGAGCCGGTCCCGCCGGTGTCTACGCCGCCGAGACCCTGCTGCGCTCCGCACCTGTCAAGGGCGGTGACCTCGAGGTCAGCATCGATCTGTTCGACCGCTTCCCCGCGCCCTTCGGCCTGATCCGTTACGGCGTCGCGCCCGATCACCCGCGCATCAAGGGGATCATCACCGCGCTGCACCGCATCTTGGGCCGCGGTGACATCCGCTTCCTCGGTGACGTCGAGTTCGGCACCGACATCACGCTCGAGGACCTGCGCACTCACTACGACGCGGTCATCTTCGCCACCGGCGCGCTCAAGGACGCGCACCTGCAGATCCCCGGCATCGAGCTCGAGGGCTCCTTCGGCGCCGCGGACTTCGTGGCCTGGTACGACGGCAACCCCGACTACCCCCGCACCTGGG
>DAHVRS010000045.1 GCA_027322375.1 Brachybacterium sp.
CGTACCCGCCCTGGCTGTAGCCGCCGGGCTGGTATCCGCCGGGGCCCGCGGGACCCGTCGGCCCCTCGCCCGGCAGTCCGCCGTGCGGGGCGCCGGGGATGGCGGGGCCGTCGCCACCGGGGTGGGGCAGCTCGGGCGCGCCGGGCTGGAGCGGCTCGCCCGCGTCGTGCTCCTCGGTGCCGGTCGCGGTGGTGGTCCCGCCGACGGTCGGCGCCGCGAGGGCGGGGCGCTCCTTGCTCGAGGCCCATACCTCGCGCGGGGGCTGCTTCTTCACATCGCGGAAGATCTCGGCGAGCTCGTGCTCGTTGAGGGTCTCCTTCTCCAGCAGATCCTCGACCAGGCGGTCCAGGATGTGCCGGTTCTCGACGATCACGGACCAGGCCTCGTCCAGGGCGCGGTCCAGCAGGGCGCGGACCTCCTGGTCCACGAGGCTCGCGGTCTCGCCGGAGAAGCGGGGGCCCTGCCCCTGCTGCATGCCCACGAACACCTCGTCCTGGTCGCCGGAGAGGGCCACCTGGCCCACGGCCTCGCTCATGCCCAGCTGCATGACCATCGTGCGCGCGATCTTCGTCGCGTTCTGCAGGTCCGAGCTGGGGCCGGTGGTGACGTCGTGGAAGATGCTCTCCTCCACCGCGTAGCCGCCCATCGCGTAGGCGAGGCGGTCCAGCAGCTCGTTGCGGGACTGGTAGTTGCGGTCCTGGGTGGGCACCACCATCGTGTAGCCGCCCGCGCGGCCGCGCGGCAGGATCGTCACCTTCGTGACCGGGGCGGAGTTGTTCATCGCCGCCGCGACCAGGGCGTGGCCGCCCTCGTGGTACGCGGTCATCTGGCGCTCGCGCTCGGTCATGACCTTCGAGTACCGCTGCGGGCCCATGGAGACGCGGTCGATCGCCTCGTCCAGGGCGCGGTTGTCGATGATCTGGTTGCCGGAGCGGGCGGTGAGCAGCGCCGCCTCGTTCAGGACGTTGGCGAGATCCGCACCGGACATGCCGATGGTGCGCTTGGCGACGGCCTCGAGGTCGACGTCGTGCGCGAGCGGCTTGCCCTTGGCGTGCACGCCGAGGATGTGCAGGCGGCCCTTGAGGTCCGGGGCCTCCACACCGATCTGGCGGTCGAAGCGGCCCGGGCGCAGCAGCGCCGGGTCGAGGATGTCCACGCGGTTGGTCGCCGCGATGAGGATGACGTTCTGGTTCTCCTCGAAGCCGTCCATCTCCACGAGCATCTGGTTCAGCGTCTGCTCGCGCTCGTCGTGACCGCCGCCCATGCCGGCGCCGCGGTGGCGGCCGACGGCGTCGATCTCGTCGATGAAGATGATCGCCGGGGCATTCTCCTTCGCGGTGGTGAACAGGTCGCGCACGCGGCTCGCGCCGACGCCCACGAACATCTCCACGAAGTCGGAACCGGAGATCGAGTAGAAGGGCACGTTCGCCTCGCCCGCGACAGCCTTCGCGAGCAGGGTCTTGCCGGTGCCGGGCGGGCCGTAGAGCAGCACACCCTTGGGGATCTTCGCGCCGACGGCCTGGTAGCGTCCCGGATCCACGAGGAACTGCTTGATCTCGTCGAGCTCCTCGACGGCCTCCTCGGCGCCCGCGACGTCCGCGAACGTGACCTTGGGGGCCTCCTTGTTGAACAGCTTCGCCTTGGACTTGCCGAACTGCATCGCGCGGCCGCCGCCCTGCGCGTTCATGATGAGGAACCAGAACAGGCCGATGAAGATCAGCAGCGGCAGGAAGGACAGCAGCAGGGTGGACCACCAGGAGCTGCTGGCGATCTCGTCGGTGTAGCCCTGGGCGGGATCCGCCTCCTGCACCGCCTCGACGACCGCGTCACCGCGAGCGTCGACGTAGGCGAAGCGGACCTTCGTGCCCTTGTTCTCGCCGCCCTCGGTGAAGTCCTTCGTCAGGACCAGGTCCACGCGCTGCTGGTTGCCGTCGATGATCTTCGCCTGCTCGACGGTGTCGCCGGCGAGCAGCTCGAGACCCTGCTGGGTGTCGATCTGCTGGTAGCCGTCGCGGCCGAACAGCGAGAACATCGCCATGCCCAGCAGGAGCGCGACGACGATCCACAGCGCGATGCCGGTGAAGGGGCGGCGCTTCTTGCCACCGGGGCTCTTGGCGGAATCTGCCACGTGATCAGTCCTCGTAGACGGAGCGCGCGAGGACGCCCACGTAGGGGAGATTGCGGTACTGCTCGGCGAAGTCGAGGCCGTAACCGATGACGAACTCATTGGGGATGTCGAAGCCGACGTACTTCACGTCGATGTCGACGCGCGCCGCCTCCGGCTTGCGCAGGAGGGCCGCGATCTCGACGCTGCGCGGGCCGCGCGAGCGAAGGTTGGACAGCAGCCACTTCAGGGTCAGGCCCGAGTCGATGATGTCCTCGACGATCAGCACGTCGCGCCCGGTGATGTCACCGGAGAGATCCTTGAGGATGCGCACCACGCCGGAGGACTTCGTGCCGGAGCCGTAGGAGGAGACCGCCATCCAGTCCATCTCGACCTTCAGGTCGATCTGGCGGGCGAGGTCGGCCATCACCATGACCGCACCGCGCAGGACACCCACCAGCACCGGGGGCTCGTCCGCATAGTCCGCGGTGATCTGCGCG
>DAHVRS010000079.1 GCA_027322375.1 Brachybacterium sp.
CATGAGCTCGCCCCACTCGCTGCCCTGGAAGCCGAAGCGGTACTCGAAGTCGATGGTCGCCGCGGAGTAGTGGGCGCGCTCATCATCCGGCACGTCGAAGCGGCGGAGGTTCTCCTCCTTGATGCCGAGGTCGATGAACCAGTCCCAGCACGCCTCGACCCACTTGTCGAAGTGCTCCTCCGCCTCCGCGGGCGGGGTGAAGTACTCGATCTCCATCTGCTCGAACTCGCGGGTGCGGAAGATGAAGTTGCCGGGGGTGATCTCGTTGCGGAACGCCTTGCCGATCTGGCCGATGCCGAAGGGCGGCTTCTGGCGGGTGGCGGTGACGACGTTGAGGAAGTTCACGAAGATGCCCTGCGCGGTCTCGGGGCGCAGGTAGTGCAGGCCGGCCTCGGAATCGACGGGGCCGAGGTACGTCTTCACCAGGCCCGAGAACTGCTGCGGGTCGGTGAACTCGCCGCGGGTGCCGCAGTTCGGGCAGGCGATCTCGGCGAGACCGGTCTCGGGGGCGCGGCCCTTCTTGGCCTCGAACGCCTCGAGCAGGTGGTCCTCGCGGAAGCGGTTGTGGCAGCTCTTGCACTCCACGAGCGGGTCCACAAAGGTCGCGACGTGGCCGGAGGCCTCCCACACGCGCTTGGGGAGGATGATCGAGGAGTCCAGGCCCACCATGTCGCCGCGCGACTGAACGAAGGTGCGCCACCACTGGCGCTTGATGTTCTCCTTGAGCTCCACACCGAGAGGGCCGTAGTCCCATGCCGAGCGGGAGCCTCCGTAGATCTCACCGGCCTGGAACACGAAGCCGCGCTTCTTGGCGAGAGCGATGACGTTGTCCAGCGTGCTGGCGGGGGCCTTGGCCACGGGGAGACTCCTGGTGACGGTGAGGATTCGGACCCGCCCAGCATACCGAGGGGACACTTGGCGCGCCCCCCCCCGAGAAGCGCAAGGGCGCGCAGTCTGTGATCGTGCGCACGCGGGAGCAGATCACAGTGCCTTCGACTTGCCGCGCACGCCACTGGTTGATGAGAATGATTGTCATGCATCGAGACCTGCGCCCCACCCGCCGCTCCGCCCTCGCCCTGACCGGCCTCGGCCTGGGCGCCGCCCTGCTCGCCGCCTGCGGTGAGAGCTCGGCAGAGGATTCGGGTGGCCTCTCGGTGATCACCTCCGCCTACCCGCTGACCTATCTCATCCAGCGCATCGGCGGCGACCTCGTCTCCCTCACCGATCTCGCCACGCCCGGCGCGGACGCGCATGGCCTCGAGCTGTCCGTGAAGCAGACCATGGCCGTGCAGGAGGCCGCGCTCGTGGTCCAGATCCCCGGTTTCCAGGCCGCGCTCGATGACGCGATCTCCTCCTCCGGCGGGGAGAACGCGCTGGACGTCTCCACCGTCATCGACCTGCTGCCCGTCGGCGACGACGCCCACCACGACGAGGAGGGCGATGAGGAGTCCCACGAGGGCCACGACCACGGCCCGACGGACCCCCACTTCTGGCACGACCCCACCCTCATGGCGACCCTGGGCGATGCGATCGCCGAGCGCCTCGCTGCCCTCTCCCCCGAGAACGCCGAGACCTTCACCAGCGCCGCAGAGACTCTGCGCGCCGAGCTCGTGGAGCTCGATGCGGAGCTGGCCGAGAAGTACGGGGCGGCCCCGGGCGAGCGGCCCTTCATCACCAGCCACACCGCTTACTCCTATCTCGCACGCCGCTACGACCTGCACCAGATCGGCATCTCCGGCGTGGATCCGGAGGCGGAGCCCTCCCCGCAGCGCCTGCTCGCCCTCGAGGAGGTCGTGAAGGAGGAGGGGGTCACCACGATCTTCTTCGAGTCCACTGCCTCGCCGAAGGTCGCCCAGACCCTCGCGGACAACCTCGGGATCACCTCCGAGGAGCTGCACAACCTCGAGACCCAGGAGTCCGACGGCTCCGACTATCCTGCCGTCATGCGAGAGAACTGCACCGCACTGGTCGCGAGCTGGCAGTGAGCGGACCACAGTCCCCAGCCGTCGAGGTCGTCGGCGCCTCCGTCAGCCGCGCTGGCCAGCGAGTCCTGCACGACGTGGACCTGCGCATCGAGCGGGGTGAGCTCGTCGCGCTGCTCGGCGCGAACGGCTCCGGCAAGTCGACCCTGCTGCGCGCCGCCGTGGGCGTGCTGCCGCTGGACAGCGGCAGCGCCCGCCTGTTCGGCCAGGACGTCCAGCGCGGCACCGCCCACGATCTGCTCGGCTACATCCCCCAGGACTCCCTCGAGGTGGGCGCCATTCCCGCTACCGCCCGCGAGACCGTCGCGAGCGGACTGCTCGGCGCCCGCTCCTGGCGGCCCCGGGTGAAGGACCCGCGCGTGCTCCAGGCCCTCGAGGACGTGGGCATGGCGGACCTCGCTGGCCGTCCCGTCTCCCGCATGTCCGGTGGCCAGCGCCGCCGCGTCATGATCGCCCGCGCCCTGGTGCGCGACCCCGAGCTGCTCGTGCTCGATGAGCCCTTCTCCGGTGTGGACCTGCCCACCCAGGAGATCATCGCCGAGCTCTTCCGCATCCTCTCCGCGCGCGGCACCACGATCCTCGTGGTCCTGCACGAGACCGGCCCGCTCGGCGCCGATCTGCGCCGCGCGCTCGTGCTGGACCACGGCCACGTGGTCCACGACGGCCCCGTCGCCGACCGCCCCCGCCTCGACCCCGGCCATGGACACCCCGAGGACGCCGCCCCACTGGACGAGTGCCTCGGACAGGAGATCCACCCCGCATGATCTCGCCCCTCGACATCCTCACCTCGGATCTGCTGCGCTACCCGCTGATCATCGCGGTGCTCATCGGGCTCGCCGCCCCCGTGGTCGGCACCTACCTGGTCCAGAAGAAGCTCTCCCTGCTCGGCG
>DAHVRS010000091.1 GCA_027322375.1 Brachybacterium sp.
GACATAGGCGGTGCGGTTGTCGGGCAGGACCACGGAGCCGCGCGGGGCGGCGTCCACGGGGATCTGCCGCACCTCCTCGCCGCGCTCGAGGTCCACGACGGAGACGCTCTCATCGCACCAGTTCGAGACCAGCGCGATCGACCCGTCGGGCGAGAGGGAGATGAACTTGGGGACGCGCCCCACCTCGATCACCTGGTCCCACTGGCTGGTCTCAATATTCAGGCGGAACACGGCCGAGCGCCCCACCTTCTCGCCGTTGCGGCAGTCGTCGTGCGCGGTCACGCCTGCGCCGGGGCCCTGCAGCCGGTACTGGGAGACGTAGGCGTACTTCCCGTCGGGCGAGAAGACTGCCTCCACAGGAGCGCCGTTCGTATCGCCGGCCCGGTCGGGGAAGCCGAAGTCGGCGAGGTTCACGGTGTCCGAGACGGTCGCGGTGAGCTCGAGGGAGTCGGCGTTGTACAGCGTCGAGGAGTGGCTGTACATCATGTTGTTCGCGATGACGGTGCCGGTGGGGCTCGCGACCACGGACTTCGGGGTGATGTCCCCGGTGATCCGCTCGAGGTGCGTCATGCGGGTGGTGTTCGAAGGATCGCCCCCGACCACACTCGCCGCCGCACCGCTCTCGCCACCGGAGCCCGCAAGGTGGCTCGCGAGCCCCGCGACCATCCCGCCGGACATGACCAGGGCGAGGATCGCCATCGCGACCGTGAACTGCTCGTGTGGTCGACCCCGCCGGTTCTTGCGGCGGTGCTTCGGCTGCACCGTCATCCTCGCTCCCTCCGTTGCCGCTGAACCTAGCGGTCCAGCCGGCGGAGGGCGGGAGGCGGGACGGCGTGTCGGGTTTCAGGCCTCGCGGCGGCCCTGCAGGACCAGCTCGTGGAAGAGCACCTCGTAGCCGAGCTTCTCGTTCACCGCGATCATCCACGGGTTCACGTGCGAGTTCCAGGTGACCAGCGAGCGCAGCTGCGGGGCGCGCTCGGCGAGCTGCCGATGAGTCGCGACCTTGAGGCCGAGCCCGAGGCGGTGCCCGCGATGGTCGGGCATGACCAGGGTGTTCTCCTGGTAGCCGAGGGTGCTGCCGGGCGCCTCGTGCACGTGCACCTCGGTGTTGCCGACGAATTCACCGCCCGGCGCAACGGCGACCGCAACGATCCGCGTGGTACCCGATTCCCGCATCCGCCGCTCGCTCTCGCGGATCCGCTCGGGGGTGTATTCGGCCGGCTCGTGCTCGACCTCCTCGTCGGGCTCATCAATCTCGAGCTGAGTCAGTAGACGACCGTAGGCGTGAAGATGCTCCTCGGGGATCTCCCCGTCCCACAGCTCGATCCGATACTCCCCGCGCCTCTCCTCCGACTCCGCGTCGAGCGCATCGAGCAGCGCCGGATCCAGCGGCAACGACAGCGCACGACACACAGCGAGGTTCTTCCGGGAGACCCCGAGCCGTGCAGCGATCCGATGCACGGGATGGCGAAGATCCTCCGGGTCGGCACCCGCCTCGACCTCCCCATACGCCTCGACGAGCGTCCGCCCGGACTCCGCGATCGCGGGCAGCAGCGCCTCCTCGACGAGCGCGGTCCCGATCCCCTGGCCGCGGTGGGCGGGATGCACGGCGACGCCCACGGAGATCGTCTCGAGGTTCTCCTTGAGCGGCAGGAACACCGCCGCGCGGCCGACGAGCATCTCGCCGCCCTCGAGCGTCTCGGCGATCGCGACCCAGCGCCGAGCGGTCCAGTACGGGGAGTCCTCGAGCTCGGCCTTCAGCTGCGTGAGGGACTGCTTCTGGTGCCCCCCGTAGGTGTCCTCGTCGAGCGCCTCGGCGAGCGCCTGGTACTGCTCGAGCTCCACGTCGGAGGCGATATCGAGGGGCCTGATCGTCACATTCATGGGGGAAGTCCAGCACGTCGTCCCACCCGGAGTCGACGCAATATTCTCGACCCCTTGACCTTCCCCTGAGGGGAAGCCCGAGCGTGGTCCGTGCCGGGAGGTTCCCGGTGCCTGAGAGGAGCCATATGTCGCAGGATCTGCTGAGCATCGGGGAACTCGCGGCGGAGAGCGGGCTGAGCGCGAAGGCGCTGCGGCTGTACGACGAGTCGGGACTGCTGGTCCCGCGCCGCGTCGACCCCGTGACCGGCTACCGCTTCTCCGGGGCCGACCAGGTGGGCCGCGCCCGTCTGATCGCCTCGCTGCGGGGACTGGGGATGGGCCTCGCCCGGATCCACATCCTGTGCGATCTGGACGGCGCGGCCGCCGCCTCGGAGCTGCGCTCCTGGTGGCGGCAGGAGGCGGCCGACGCCCTCTCCCGCGCTGTCGCCGTCCGCGATCTCGTCGCCGCTCTCGGGCAGCACCCGATGGAGGACACCATGATCACCACGACCACCCCTGCTCGCACCGCCTCGGCGCTGCATATCGGCCTCGAACGCACCGCCCAGGAGGATGCGGTGCTGATCCAGGCCGTGCCCGGCGGGCGCACCCTGCTCGCTGCGGCAGACGGCTTCCACGAGTCCGGCGACCTTGCCACCAGCCTGCTGGCGGCGTTCGCGGACGCGCTGGCCGCCGACCCATCGGCCGACGCTCTCACCGCGCTCGAGACCGCCTGGTCTGCCGCCGAAGCCCTGGCGCCGACGGAGGGCGAGGCGGGCTCGACCCTCACCGCCGCGCTGCTCGATGGGAACCGGCTTCACATCGCCCACCTCGGCGATACGCGCGTGATGCTGGTGCGCGCGGGCCGGCTCGAGCACGTCACGCAGGACCACACGCAGGTGCGTTCCCTGCTCGAAGCGGGCCGGCTCTCTCCCGAGGAAGCGGCGTCTCATCCGGACCGGCGGGTGCTGAACCGGGCCCTCGCCGCGGGTGCCCCGTCGGCCCCGGACCTGCTGGTGCGGCGCCTCGAGCCCGGCGATCTGGTGGTCGTCGCGACCGACGGGCTGCACGCCGTGGTGGACCCGTCGGCCCTCGCGGAAGCACTCACCAGCGAGGCGGAGCCGGAAGCACTTGCCGCGAGCCTGATCGACCTCGCCCTCGCCGCCGGCGGCCCCGACAATGTGGGCGTCGCGCTCGCGCGGGTGTGACCAGGGCTCAGCGGGCGGAGCGGACCATCCGGACGATGCCGAGGATCACCGCGCCGACCAACACGAGGAGCCCGGCGACGAGCAGCAGCGCTCCATCGATCGCGAGCAGCGAGCAGGCGATCCCTGCGTAGACGCCCTGCAACCCGAGCCCCGTCCAGACCATCATCCGCTCCCCTTCGCGCTAGATGGCCTGGGCGGTGCGCTCGGTGATCTCGAGCGGATAATTGAACCACTGCGGCCGAGTGGACAGCGCGGCGACGCCGAGGGAAAGCAGGAGCATGACCACCGCGAGCACCAACACGGACCATCGCGGCGCCCAGTCATCGGCCTGTCCGCTCGCATCGACGTGGCTGGCGACCGTGTCAGGGAGGCTCGCGTAGCGGACCAGGAGCCACGCCGTGGTGCCGAGCGCCGCGAGCACGATGACCCGCTGCAGCGCACGGGTGACCGGGCCGATGGTGAACGTGCGGGCAGGGCGCTTGGGCTTCGTGGTGCAAGTGCTCATCGCGCCTTCCGCGCCCGATGCGAACGGCGCAGCCCCTTGTCCGGCTCGACATCGGCCCCCACGCCCTCGCGCGCCTCGTGGCGCAGCGCCTCGGCGAGATAGGGCAGCGCGAACTCGACGAAGCCGCGCCCGGCAGGGCGGATGAGGTCGTCGTCGATGAGTCGTTCGCGGTACGTGGACTGATTGCGCGGGTCGATGCCCATGCGCCTGGCGATGTCACCGACGTTGCTCGGCCCCTCGTCCTCGAGCATCGCGTGGAGGTATTCGCGCTTGCGGGGACTGAGGCCGCGCAGCGCCGGGCCGTGGACGTTCTTGAGCATCGCGGCGATGACGGTCTCGCGCGCACCGGCGACGTCCTCGATCTCGATGACGTCTGCATCGCCGCTGTTCTGCCAGGCCTTGGAGCCGATGAGCTGGATAAGATACGGGTAGCCGCAGGAGATCTCGCCCGCGAGCACCGCAGCCTCGGGCGTGATCGATTTCGGGGTGTCCGCGATGGTCATGCGGATCGCCTCCGCGGCGGTGCCGACGTCCACGCTGCCCACCTCGATCCGGTGGGCGCGGCGCAGGAAGGTGGTGCGTTCGTGGTCCAGCAGGGCGTCGACCCCGGTGCGCACCCCGGCGGCGAGAAAGGCGACGGCGTGGCCGGAGCCGATGAGGTCCTGGACATGCTGGGTGAGGGCGTGGAGCTGGTCGCGGTCCACGGACTGCAGCTCGTCGAGGGTGATCAGCAGGCCGCCGCCGTCCTCGTCGGTGAGCTGCGCGAGGCGGTCCAGGAGCACGGTGAGCGGCTCCCCCTCCCCCCGGTAGCGCTCGCGGATGTCGCGGGAGGCGCTGACCGCGGAGATGCTCGCGGAGGTGAGGCGGGAGGTCTCCGCGCGGGGATCGAGCTCGCGAAGGTGCGCGATCGCCTGACCGCGCAGCTCGTCCAGCAGGGAGGTCGAGGACGTATGGAGGCGCAGGTCGGTCCAGCCGGCCTCGAGGGCGAGCTCCCGGAACTCGGTGAGCAGCACGGTCTTGCCCGCGCCACGCTGGCCGGAGATGAGGATCGCCCGGGCCTCGGGCACGTTCCCGGCGAGCGCGGCGGTGAACTCCTCGATCGCGAGATCGCGCCCTGCGAGGATGATCGGCGTGAGACCGAAGCCGGGGGTGAAGGGGTTTCCGGCGCGAGGGTCGTGAGGGTCAGGGATGGGCGACGGGGTGCGGGCCATCGCCCCATCGTGCCGTGTGTGTTCGTGTATGTACAGGGGTGCGTGCGGAAGAGTCGGCGTGACGCTGCTGAAGACTTATTCGACGAATAATACCAATGACTCGTGGAAATGCGATCTCTTACGCACCTACTCCGCTTTCCTCGAGTCGACCGCCGGGCAAAGCGGAGGACTGCATCTCCGACCCGCTCCCGCCCGACATTCCCGGCCCGCCGAACGCACGCTGCACATCCTCGCCGGGACTGCCACGCACCCAGCACAGGCCAGACTCACGCTCACCCCGCCCCGCGGGATGCAAGTGACCAGCGGGTTCGCCCTGCCATGCGGGTCCGACATTCAACGCCCTCCATCCACTGCTCCGCCCGCCCGCCCCCACCCTCGCCCACAACACCACCCTCCACATACACCGCCCCCTCCACATTCTTGGTTATCCACAAATTCATCCCCATTTCGTGACGAACCTTCCAATGGGGCGGATCGGAGGATATCCTGAAGTCATATTGCAACGCGGCGATTCGCGGAAAAGTGAGGGGGCACAATGGGCGACTTCGAGCAGTCCGGGCATGACCCT
>DAHVRS010000114.1 GCA_027322375.1 Brachybacterium sp.
CTGGGCCGAGCACCAGCATCCCCGCGCCGATCAGCCACTTCCCGAGCGGTGGATGGACCACGTACGCGCCCTGGGGGAGATAGGAGTCCACGTCCCCGGCCTCGAAGGCGGGGTCCGGCTCGTCCGGCCAGGACATCTCCACGCCCTCCTGAGTGAGCGTGAAGCCGTCCTTGACGTAGTAGGTCTCGTCGAAGATCAGCTCGTGGATCGAGCCGAGCCCCCACAGTCGCAGCACGAGCGCGAGGCCGAACAGCGCCATCGTCGCGGCCCACGCGATCCGCGTCGGCGGCAGGTCCATCACCTGCAGACGCCGACGGAGCGCGGCGAGCAGCGCCGCGGACTCGTCGCTCTCAGCGGGGGACGGCTCGACGTCAGCGTGGGTGCGCGCGCCCGACGGGCCGGGTCCCTGCTCGTCCTGGATGTGCACGCCGACATGCTAGGTCATCGCCTCCCCCCGCCCGGGAGTCCGGGCGCTGCGGGGGCCCGGCGGACTCGCGCCGGCCGGTGCCCGTCGGGCGCACCGCGGTCGATAGCATGGCGGGATGCTCGAGCCCGGAGTACTCACCCTCGCCGCCACCCCGATCGGCAATCCGCTGGACGCCTCTGTGCGCCTCATGCGGGCCCTCGGCGAGGCGGACCTCATCGCCGCGGAGGACACCCGCCGCCTCGCCCGCCTGGTGCGCGAGCTCGAGGTGACCACGCAGGGACGGATCCTCTCGTATCACGAGCACAACGAGGCCGAGCGCACCGGCGTCCTCCTCGAGGCGCTCGAGGCCGGCCAGCGGGTCCTGCTCGTCACCGACGCGGGCATGCCCGTCGTCTCCGATCCCGGCTTCCGCGCGGTGCGCGCCGCGGCTGAGGCGGGCATCCCGGTCACGGTCATCCCGGGCCCCTCCGCGGTGCTCACGGCGCTCGCCGCCTCGGGCATCGCGCCGGACCGCTTCACCTTCGAGGGCTTCCCGCCGCGCCGCGAGGGGAAGCGCTCCTCTGCGCTCTCACCGCTCGCTGGCGAGCAGCGCACGATGGTGTTCTTCGAGTCCCCGCGCCGCACCGCCGCGACCCTCGCTGCGATGGCGGAAGCCTTCGGCGCGGAGCGCCGCGGCGCCGTCGGCCGCGAACTGACCAAGACCCATGAGGAGATCCGGCGCGGCACTCTCGCCGATCTCGCCGCCTGGGCGGCCGACGGGGAGGTGCTCGGCGAGGTCGTCATCGTCGTCGCTGTCGCCGAGCCGGTCGCCACGAGCCCCGCGGACCTCGTCGGCGAGGTGCTCGCCCGCGCGGAGGCGGGGGAGCGGCTCAAGCAGGCGGCCAAGGAGGTCGCCCGCGCGCACGACGGGATCAGCGCGAACGAGCTGTACGAGCTCGCGCTCGCTGCGCGGTGACAGCACGACGAAGCCCCCGGCACCTGGTGCCGGGGGCTTCGTGAAGGTGGGGTGCTCGCCCCGAGGGCTCAGTCCTCGATCTGGAGCAGACCGCGCTGGTAGGCCTTGGCCAGACGGCGAGGAACAGCCTTGGTGCGACCGCGGACCGTGACCTGCACGAGGTCAGTGGTGTTGGCCTTCCACTGCGAGCGACGCGAATGCGTGCGCGCACGGGACATCTTGAACTTGGGCACTGCCATGGGACGCTCCTTGACGGTCCGGAGGATGAACGGTCGTTGGGCATCCGTCCCGAGCAGCGACCCGAACCCGGTGCGGTGGACTCACAGCCATCGGGGCGCTCGGGTGCACGAAAGGACGCGCAACGACGACCTATCCTGCCACATCCAGGCTCTCAGCGCCCCCTTCAGCGCCGTGACCTAGCACACCGGGTCGCGTGAGCTGCCCCACCTCGGAGGGGCTGCTCCCATGGTCGGCGGCCTGCATCCTGCCCTTGCAGCGCCCACCGCGAGGAGTGGGACACGGGGATGGCCAGCCGGGGTGCAGGGGCCTCCTACGATGGTCGCATGTCGTCACCGCACGAGACCCACCCGGGCTCCACTCCCGGCGCCGCCGCGCCCTCTGTCGATTCGCTGTCGCCAGTGCGTGACCGCGAGGCCATCGACCCGCGGGGCAGCAAGCGCGATCGCTCCTGGCCGCCGATGCCGGATCCGCTGCCGTTCCCGGTGATCGACAACCACTGCCACCTCGACTTCGCCGACGGCGACGAGCAGCTCAGCGTCCGCGACCATGTCGAGCGCGCCGCGGCGGTCGGTGTGGACGCGCAGATCACGATCGGTTCGGATCTCGAGGCAGTGCGGTGGACCGCGGCGCTGCTCGCCTCCCCGGACTGCCCGGAGTCGTTGCGGGGCGGGGTGGCGATCCACCCGAACGAAGCCGCGCTGCACGCCCGCGGCCACGACCACGAGGGGCGCGAGCTCATCGGTCTCGACGAGGCGATCTCCGAGGTCTCCGAGCTCCTGCGCGGGCCGGGAATGGTCGTCGTGGGGGAGACGGGCCTGGACTGGTTCCGCAGCTCTCGCCGCGATGAGCAGGCCCGGCAGGCCCAGATCGACTCCTTCCGTGCCCACATCGCGCTCGCGAAGGAGCTGGACCTGCCGATGCAGATCCACGACCGCGACGCCCACCGCGACGTGCTCGAGATCCTCGACGCCGACGGCGCCCCCGAGCGCACCGTCTTCCACTGCTTCTCCGGCGACGCCGAATTCGCGCGCGAATGCGCCGACCGCGGCTGGTACCTCTCCTTCGCCGGCACCGTGACCTTCAAGAACGCCGCCGACCTGCGCGGTGCACTCGCCGAGGTGGGCCTCTCCCGCGTCATGGTCGAGACCGACGCGCCCTTCCTCACCCCGGTCCCGTACCGCGGCCGCCCGAACTCCTCCTACCTGATCCCGCTCACCATGGCGACGATCGCGGAAGTGACCGGCACTGATCTCGAGACCGCCTGCCGCGCCGTGCGCGCCACCACCCAGGACGTGTACCGCTGGCCCGGGACGGTCGCGGCATGAGCGCCGAGAAGAACAGCGCCGGGATGCTCCTGACCGCCCGGGATATCCGCGAGCTCGCTGAGGCGGCGGGCATCCGCCCCTCGAAGCAGCGCGGCCAGAACTTCGTCATGGACCCGAACACTGTCCGCACGATCGTCGGCCGCGCCGGTGTCGAGCCTGGTCAGGCCGTGCTCGAGGTCGGCCCCGGGCTCGGTTCGCTCACCCTGGGCCTGCTCGAGGCGGGCGCCGATGTCGTCGCGGTCGAGCTCGACCGAGGCCTCGCCGAGCTGCTTCCGCTCACCCTGCGCGCCCGCGGCGTCGAGGAGAGCCGCTACCGCCTCGTCCACGCCGACGCCCTCCAGGTCGCCGAGCTGCCCTCGCTCGCCGCCGGTCAGCCCACCGCGCTGGTCGCGAACCTGCCCTACAACGTCGCCACCCCGATCCTGCTCACGATGCTCGAGCGCTTCCCCTCCCTGCGCAGCGCCCTGGTGATGGTGCAGTCCGAGGTGGTCGAGCGCCTCACCGCCGGGCCCGGCTCCCGCATCTACGGCGCCCCGAGCGCGAAGGCCGCGTGGTACGGGCGCGCCGAGCACGCCGGGCGCATCTCCCGGCAGATCTTCTGGCCGGTCCCCAACGTCGACTCCGGCCTCGTCGAGCTGGTCCGCCACCCCGTACCGCTCGGCGACGAGGCTGAGCGCGCGGCCGTGTTCGCCGTCGTCGATGCCGCGTTCGCGCAGCGGCGCAAGACCCTTCGTGCCGCGCTCGCCGGCTGGGCCGGGTCCGCGAGCCGCTCCGAGGAGGTGCTGCGCGCCGCAGGCGTGGACCCGTCGGTGCGCGGCGAGACCCTCGACATCGACGCCTTCCGCGCGATCGCCCGCGCCGCGGAGACGATCGCCCGGTGACGGCGGCACTCCGCCGGGTGGTCGTGCGCGCCCCTGGCAAGATCAATCTGTCCCTCGGCGTCGGCGGCGTCGACGAGCACGGCTATCACGCCCTCGCTACCGTGTTCCAGGCCGTCGACCTGCATGAGACGATCACCGCCGAGCGGGCCGATGGGATGAGCCTCGAGATCAGCTCTGACGTGCCCGGCGAGATCCCGTTGAACGGCAGCAACCTCGTGCTCCGCGCCGCCGAGCTGCTGCGCACCGAGTGCGCGGTGACGGATGGCGCCGCACTCCACGTGCACAAGCAGGTCCCGATCGCGGGCGGTATGGGCGGTGGTTCGGCCGACGCGGCAGCCACGCTGGTCGCACTCGATCGTCTCTGGGGTCTGGACCTCGGAACGGAGCGACTGCGTCAGCTCGGCGGTCGCCTCGGCGCCGACGTCCCCTTCGCGATGCTCGGGCACACCGCGCTGGGCCGCGGCAACGGTGCGGATCTCACCCCGCTGCCGACGCGCGGCACCTGGACCTGGCTGCTCGCGGTGCCTGGCGGGCACCTCTCGACGCCGCAGGTGTTCCGCACCTTCGACGAGAGCGCCGAGCGTTCCGGCCGAATCCCCCCACACCTGCCGACGGTCGACGAGCGCCAGCTGGCAGCTCTCGCGAGGGGCGACCTCCCGCTCCTCGCGGAGACGCTCCACAACGACCTCCAAGCCGCGGCCTTCGCGCTCCATCCGGGACTCGAGCCCGTGGTGACGGCGGCGAAGCGGCTCGGTGCCCCGGCGGCGCTGGTCAGCGGCTCCGGGCCCACCATCGCTGTGCTCGTCGAGGACGAAGCGCAGGCACAGGAGATCGCTGCAGGGCTGCTGGGGGAGGGCCTGGTGGACTCCTGCCTCGTGGTGCGCGGAGCAGAGCCGGGCGCGAGAGTCCTCGTCGAGGAGTGAGCGCGGGCTCAACGTGACCTGCGAGCGCGGCGTGGAACGCTGCGCGTTGTCGAATCAGACTCGGGGACTGCTGAACATCCTGAAATCCTTTCACCTCGACAATGCTGTCGCCTCGACCTTGACTTTTAGGGTTATCCACAATGTTTGGAGATTGCGGAGGGAGGGGAATGTGGACTGAGGGGACTGTGGAGGGAGGGGTGGGTCCGGGGTTCTAGGCGTTCGCTCGGGAGCTCCCGGGGTCGGCTGTCGGATGCGATGCAGCGAAGCGTTCTTCCGGAAGACATAGTTGAGCGCGTGACCTGCAATGATGGCGAAATCGCCTCGTCCTTCCGGCCAGCCTCCGTTGGCGGCGACACACGCTGCGGCGCGGCGTGGCGCGCTGCGCGACAGTGCTTTCCTGCAGGTGGGATGGCACTTCTTCGTCTCGCGGGAAACTCGTTTGCCCACAACCTTCCTTTAGTCGAACAATGATGCGATACTAGGGTCATGTCAGAGCAGACACGCGATTCGAGCGCACCGTCCGGAGGGGCCCATGATGGCCCCGGACCGGAGCTCATCGCGCGGCTGCCTGCGAACCGGCTCACCGTCGGCGAGGACGAGCTGAGCGTCGACGGCGCAGACCTCGCCGCGGTGAAGGACGTGCTCGCCCTGCTCGGCGCGAGCGGGCTCCACCGGTTCGATCATCTCGACGTCAGCCAGTCCATCTCGCTCCTGCAGCACGTCCGAGAACTCACCGGCGCGCTCGCAGCCGTGCAGGCCAGCGCCCTCGTCCACCTCGAGGAGGCGGTGAAGGAGGACTGCCGCCGTCGCGGAGAGACGCCGAAGCAGGCTGCCCAGATCGCTCGCGCCGAGGCCTCGATGGCTCTGAAGAAGTCGAAAGCCTCCGCCGGACAGTCGATGTCCTCGAGCCGCAGGCTCGTGCGGTCCATGCCCGGCATGCTCACCGCCCTCGCGCAGGGCAGGGTCACGCCCGCCAGCGCGCATGCCGTCGGCCGCACCATGGGGCCGGCCGATCCCGCGCAGCGTCGCCTGGTCGACACGATCCTCACCGAAGCACTGCCGTATCTCGAGGGCTCCGGCACCAGGGAGTGGGCTGGTGAGGCGGAGAAGGTGCTGCACGGCCTCGACCCTGAGGGCGCCGCACGGCGGCACCAGGAAGCCAAGCGGGATCGAAGCGTCACCGTGCACCGTGGCGAACATGGCATGTGCACCGTCACCGCCCGCCTCACCGGCATCGACGGAGCCCGGATCCGCAAGGGGCTCTCGCTCGCGGCAGAGAGGGCGCGCGCAGGCGGAGACCGCCGCGGGCATCAGCAGATCATGGCGGACATGTTCGCGGATGCCCTGCTCGGCCGCAGTGACGGGCTGGATCCCGGCACGTTCGAGATCGGGCTCGTCATCACCGATCGCTCGCTGTTCGCGTCCGGCCATGAGGACGCGGCCACCGTAGAGGGCTACGGGCCGGTGCCCTTCGAGCACGCCCGAGAGCAGATGCTCGAGACCATCCAGCGCAGCCAGGACGATCCTGAGCTCGCCATGATGTTCCGGCAGATCCACATCGATGCCGAGGACGGGCGGGCCATGTCGCTGCAGTCCGTGGCGCGGCGCTTCCCGGCCTCCGCAGCCCGGTTCCTGCGCACCAGCCACCAGTCCTGCCGCGGCCCCTACTGCGATGCGCACATCCGGCAGATGGACCACATCCAACCCGTCGCTGAGGGCGGCCCCACCTCCCTCGAGAACGGCAACGGCCTCTGCGCGGGGGACAATCTCAAGGAGCTCGCCGGTCAGACGGCCCGCGTCATCAAGGACGAGGGCGGCATGCGCCGCACCGTGAAGTGGACGAGCCGCTACGGACAGAGCGCCAGCCGTGGCGCCGTGAACCTCGATCCGCTCGGCACCGCCGCGCGCACGATGCACGAGAAGTCCGAAGAGCGGCTGACTCAGCGAGAGCTCAGGCGCGCAAAGACCGCGAGACTCCTGAAGCGGCGTCGCGCCCAGCAGGCCGCAGTGGCTGAGGAGATGCTGAGAGCACAACAGCCTCTGGAGCTGAACCCTGCGCCAACCCCCGACCTTACGCCCCTCGAAGCAGGCCTGCATCTCGCGATCACACATCACGACAGGCACGCGGCACGGCGGCGCCCTCACCAGCGCCCCACCGCATGGGTCATGGCGCCCGGCAACCGATGCGCAGCCCGAGCCGGGCGGCGGGACTTCATCCTCCGGCCCCCGCCCATGCTGGCTGTGGACGACGCCAGCTGACAGCTCACGGCTCGACGCGATGCCAGCTGGCGCCGCTGACTCCGCTGACTCCAGCTGCTC
>DAHVRS010000129.1 GCA_027322375.1 Brachybacterium sp.
CATCGACGAGGTCCGCCAGCTGTTCGACCTCGCCTTCGCGCCCACCACCGCGCACTTCGAGCTGGACGGACAGGGCACGTGGACCCGCGTCGCCGCGGCGGACGATGAGTCCCCTCTGCGGGACTACCAGCAGGAGCTCTACCGCACGCATCGCAAGCGCTGGTCGAGGCAGCGCGCATGAGCCCGTCGCCCGTCAGCAACGCCGGCGAATCGGCCCGACTCAAGGCGGACGTCCTGGCCGCCGGCTGCGTCCTGTGGCGCGAGCGCCCGTACGGCCTCGAGGTCCTCCTCGTCCACCGCCCGCGCTACCGCGACTGGTCGTGGCCCAAGGGGAAGGTGGACAAAGGCGAGACCCTGCCCGAGGCCGCCGTCCGGGAAGTGCGCGAGGAGACCGGGTACGACGTCGCCCTGGGGCTGCCGCTGCCCAGCGCGCGGTACGTCGTGGGCAAGAACCTGCGCAAGCACGTCGCGTACTGGGCCGCCGAGGTGCGGGACCGCCCGCAGGGCCGGATCGCGGATCCCAAGGAGATCGACCGGACGGAGTGGATGACCGTCGAGGAGGCGCAGCGGCGCCTCACCCGGTACGCGGACCGCGAGCAGCTCGACAAGGTGGTGCAGGCGCACGCGTCCGGCAGCCTGCGCGCGTGGCCGTTCATCATCGTCCGGCACGGGAAGGCGTTCCCGCGCGCCAAGTGGCACGAGACGGAGCACGAGCGCCCGCTGCTGGCGATCGGCACCCGCCAGTCCCTGGCGCTCACGGGCCTCCTGTCCGCGTGGCCGATCAAGCGGCTCGTCTCCAGCCCGTGGAAGCGGTGCGTCGCCACCCTCGCGCCCACGGCCGCCGCGACCGGCCGACGCATCCGCAAGCGCGGCTCCCTCAGCGAGAAGGCGAACGCGAAGGATCGGAAGAAGACCGAGGCCGTGCTCACGAAGATCCTCCACAAGGGGATACCCACGGCGCTCTGCACCCATCGGCCGGTCCTGCCGACCGTGCTGGACGTCCTCGCGCGGCACTCGCCGGAGGGCCTCGCCCGCTCCCTGCCGCCCCGCGACCCCTTCATGAATCCCGGCGAGATCCTCGTCGCGTACGTGCGCCCGGGGGCCGTGCCCCGGATCGTCGAGCTGGAGCGGTACCGCCCCATCGATTCGTGAGACCCGGCGATTCGTGAGACCCGCCTGACACGGTGTGACGAGAATCCCACCATCCGCCAGGCGCATTCACCGCGTGTTCACATTCCGCGCCCTTTCGAGTCACCCGGCACTCGTAACGTGTGGTTCGCACTCGGGGACATCCCCCTGCACTCGGGGAGACCCCCGGATGTCCCACACCTTGATCGAAAGGCACCCACGTGAAGCTCAAGCGTTTCGGCACGGCTGCAGCACTCCTCGCAGCCGGAGCACTCACCCTCTCCGCCTGCGGCGGCGGCCCCTCGGACACTGCCCAGGGCAGTGAGAGCAACGGCGAAGGCGGCGTGGCCGGCACCCTCATCGGCGGCGGCGCATCCTCGCAGGAGTCGGCCATGACCGCCTGGACGCAGGGCGTCACGGAGGTCGCTCCCGAC
>DAHVRS010000155.1 GCA_027322375.1 Brachybacterium sp.
GCGCAACCGCCGCATGAACGCTGCTGTCCTGGACCTGGACCTGCCTGGGGACGCGGCCCACTACGCGCTCGGCGGGGGAGACCGCGCCCGCGTGCTCGAGGTCTTCGACGACCTCGCCTTCGGGGACACCATCCGCCGCGACCTGCCCGCCGCCCTGCTCGGCGAGTCGATCGCCGAGGCCGCCGCCGAGGTCGAGGAGGCCGAGGCGGACGCCGTCGTGGTGCAGGACCTCGCCTCGCTCGAGGAGCTCCTCGGCGAGGACGCTTCTATCCTCGCGCTCGATGTCGCAGACGACGTCCGCGGTGGGGCGCTGCTGGGACTCGCGACCCCCGCGGCCCGCGGCGTGGTGCACCTGGGACTGCTCGACTCGGAGACCTCCGACGCGCTCGCCGCCGCGCTCAGCGGGGCGGGCGAGCTGCGCATCGCCGACGCCGCCGCGGTGCGCACCTGGATGGCCGAGAACGGCTACCCGCTCCCGGAGAGCGTGCGCGACCTCGCGCTGGAGTCCTTCGTGCTGCGGCCCGGAGCACGCAGCTACGACGCGGAAGCGCTCGGCACGGACCTGGCCGGCGCGAGCTTCGAGCCGCGCCCCCGCAAACCTGCCGAGTCGACCCTGAAGAAGGAGAGCCCCGAGGTGCGCGCGGAGCACATCGCCCGCGCCGGCGCTCGCCTCGCCGCTTCCGCCGCGGCCCTGCACCCCGCCGCGGAGGAGCTCATCGCCCGCCTCGGTCAGGAGCCCTGGGCGGAGGAGATCCTCGCGACCCTCGAACGGCCGCTCCAGGACGTGCTCGGCATCATGCACGAGCGCGGCATCGCGATCGACCAGACGGAGCTCGCGAGCCTGCGCGACGAGTTCGAGGGCTTCGTCGCCCAGGCCAAGCGCGAGGCCGGGCAGATCGTGGGGGAGGAGGTCAACCTCGCCTCCCCGAAGCAGCTCCAGGTGGTCCTCTTCGAGACTCTCGCCCTGCCCACCACTCGCAAGATCTCCTCCGGCCACTCCACCGACGCGGAGTCCCTCACCGACCTCCAGGAGACGCTGGACCCCGAATCGACCGGCCACCAGTTCCTCTCCTGGCTGCTGCGCTTCCGCGAGATGAGCAAGCTGACCGGCTATCTCGTGGGCCTGGACAAGGTGGTCGATGCGAGCTCCCGCGTCCACACCACCTTCCAGCAGACCGCCGCCGCGACCGGCCGCCTCGCCTCCACCGAGCCGAACCTGCAGAACATCCCCGTGCGCACCGCCGAGGGGCAGCGCATCCGCGACGTCTTCGTCGCCGGGGAAGGGTACGAGTCGCTGCTGACCGCCGACTACTCCCAGATCGAGATGCGCATCATGGCGCACCTCTCCGAGGACGAGGGCCTCATCGAGGCCTTCCGCTCCGGGGAGGACCTGCACAACTTCGTCGCCTCGCGCGTGTTCGGCGTGAGCCCCGACGAGGTCGATCCGGCGATGCGCTCGAAGACCAAGGCGGTCAGCTACGGCCTCGCCTACGGCCTCTCCGCCTTCGGCCTCTCCCGCCAGCTGCGCATCTCCCGCGCCGAGGCGACCGCGCTGCGCGACGGCTACTTCGAGCGCTTCGGCGGGGTGCGCGACTACCTCCGCCGCAGCGTCGAGACCGCCCGCGAGACCGGCTACACAGAGACCATCCTCGGCCGGCGCCGCTACCTCCCCGACATCACGAGCGATAACCGCCAGCGCCGCGAGAACGCGGAGCGGGTCGCGCTGAACTCCCCGATCCAGGGCAGCGCCGCGGACATCATCAAGCTCGCGATGCTCGCCGTCGAGAAGAAGCTGCAGGAGGCGCAGCTGTCCTCCCGCATGCTGCTCCAGGTCCACGATGAGCTCGTGCTCGAGGTCGCGCCCGGCGAGCTCGAGCAGGTCCGCGCGATCGTAGAGGATGGCATGGACTCCGCGTACACCCTCTCCGTCCCGCTCGAGGTGGGGATCGGCGTGGGCCGCACCTGGCGCGAGGCCGCTCACTGAGCCGTCCACTGAGCCCCCACCGAGCCGCGTCCTGCGGTGGCATCGTCGACAGGACAGCTCAGGAGGGACGGACATCACAGGGCCGCGCACGGCACGCCCGCCGCGCGGCCCTCGCGCCTGGGCATGGGGACTGCTAGGCTTCCAAGGTCTGTGCACATGGTGCCCCGACGCGCCTGCGCGTCACGCACCGCACGGACCGTCCTCCCCGGAGGACGTGCACGTCCATCGACCCTACTCATTTCCTGTCCCGACGGAGTCCTTACCTACATGACCGACACCACGACCCCCCAGATCGCCATCAACGACATCGGTGACGCCGACGAGCTCATGGCCGCCATCGATGCCACCATCAAGTACTTCAACGATGGCGACATCGTCGAAGGCACCGTGGTGAAGGTCGATCACGACGAGGTCCTCCTGGACATCGGCTACAAGACCGAGGGCGTCATCCCCTCGCGCGAGCTGTCCATCAAGCACGACGTCGACCCCGGTGAGGTCGTCGAGGTCGGCGATGAGATCGAGGCCTTGGTCCTCCAGAAGGAGGACAAGGAAGGCCGCCTGATCCTGTCCAAGAAGCGTGCGCAGTACGAGCGCGCCTGGGGCACCATCGAGCAGATCAAGGAAGACGAGGGCGTCGTCACCGGCCGCGTCATCGAGGTCGTCAAGGGCGGCCTCATCGTCGACATCGGCCTGCGCGGCTTCCT
>DAHVRS010000158.1 GCA_027322375.1 Brachybacterium sp.
TCCGCCGCGATGCCCGCCTCGAGGGCGGCCTCGCGCGCGCCGTCGATCGCCTGTGCGGAGACCTCTACGCCGGTGACGCGGGCGCGGGGCAGGGCACGGGCGAGGTGGAGCGCGAAGCCCCCGAGACCGCAGTACAGGTCCCAGATGCGCAGGCTGTCGCCGTCGGCGGCGCCCGGTGCGGCGCCGCGCTCGGCGGCGATCTCACGCGCCCACTCGGCGGCCTGGCGGTACAGCTGCCCGGCCACGTCCGTGTTCGTCTGCAGGAAGGACTGCGGGCGGGTGTGCAGGGTGACCTCCCCGGTCGGCACCGGGATCGAGGTGGCGCCCGCGAGATGGATCTCCTCAGCGCCCTCGACAGCGGTGGTGTGCTCGGGGTGGATGTTCGCGCTCACCGCGATGATCGAGGGATGGGCGGCGAGCAGCGCCGGCAGATGCTCGCGCAGGCGCGGCAGAGCGCTCTCGGAACGCAGCACCAGGCGGAGCAGGTGCTCCCCGTTGGGCGAGGCGGTGACCAGGACGTTCTTGATCTCGCCGCGGCGGCGCGCCACATCGTAGGGCGGGACCTGGGCGCGGCGGATCAGCTGCTTCACCCCGGCGAGGACCTCCTCGACCCCGTCCGGATAGAGGGGGCAGTCGCACAGGTCGGTGCCCGCGGACTGGCCGGGCAGGGTGAGGACCGGCGCAGCGGCGGTGCCGCCCACGGCCATCTTCCCGCGGGCGCGGAACCCTGACTCGGGCGAGAGGATCGGGTCGCCGAAGGCGGCACCGGGTGCGAGATGCGGGGCGAGCAGCGCCTCGACCCGGCCGCGCACGCGCGCGAGCCGCTCACTACCTGGCAGGTCCAGGAGCGTGCACGAACGGCACGCCCCGGACTCGAAGTGGTGGCACCTCACCTCAGGAGAACCACTCGGTGGGCGGGCCCGCCTGCAGCAGGAGCGTGAACACGATCGCGAGCACCACGATCGTCACCAGCGCGGAGGGGAGCGGATGGCGCAGTGCGAACCCTGCGACCTTCTCCGGGAGGGTGCGGCCGTCCTCCTCGCGCAGGCGCCAGCTCTGCCCGAGCATGCCGCGCCGCTCGGCAGAGCGCTCGAAGGGGACGGTGAGATACGGGATGAACGCGGAGCCGAGACCCATGATCAGATCACCCACCTTCCAGCGCTGGTCGATCGCGACCAGCACGGTCACCACCACATAGGAGAGGAACACGAAGCCGTGGATCCCGCCGCCGATCCGCACCCCGATCTCGGTCACCTGCAGCACGTACTTCAGCAGCATGCCCAGCAGCAGGAGGGTCCAGGTGACCACCTCGGCGAAGGCGAGGACGCGATAGAGGCGAGAGGGAGTGGAGAGCAGGCGCATGACGCTCATCCTCCCAGATTCCGCTGGGCACCCGCCGGGCGAGGGAGGCGAGAACCGACGATCGTCGGATCCGCGCACCGATGAGGTTCGGCAGACTCGCCGCATGACGACGCACACGATCCCCGCAGAGCTGTTCCTCCTGCTGACCAACGATGCTGGGCGTCAGGACTCCACCTCCTACCGCCGCCAGGCCCTCGCCGCCGCCGCGGTGGCCGAGCTCGCCCTGCGCGAGAAGATCGCGCTCAACGAGGACCGCTCCCCGAAGGTGACGGTCCTCGACACCGAGCCCACCGGGGAGCCCGCGCTGGATCAGGCCCTTGCCGCGCTTGCCGAGCTCGACGGCAAGGCGCTGAAGTCCGTCATCGGCCGCCGCAGCATGGACCTCACCGAGGTGATCGGGGAGGTCTTCACCGCCGAGGGGGCCGTGACACGCAAGGACGGCTGGTTCTTCACCTCCTGGCCGGCCGAGGACGACTCCGTCGAGCGGGCCCTGCGTGCGCGCCTGGCCGCCGCGATCGACGACCCCTCGGCCGCGAGCCTGCAGGACGGCATCCTGCTGGACCTGCTGCGGGCTCTGCGGATCGCCCATCGGATCCTCAAGGACGATCTGCCGGACCTCAGCCGCCGCGAGCTGGACCACCGCATCAAGGACCTGCAGATCGACCATCCGGCGGCGCAGGCCGTGCGGCGGATCATGGACGACATGGCCGCGGTGATGATCGCGACCACGACGGCGGCGAGTGCCGGCGGTGGCGCCTGAGAGGCTGCGCGACGCCCCGGAGCGCTGCCCTCAGTGCCCCGTGCGGCGCGTGGTCCGGGAGGTGGCCTGCGCCGTCCACGGATCCTCCGGCCAGGGATGCTTCGGGTAGCGCCCGCGCATCTCCTTGCGCACCTCCTGATATGGCCCGTCCCAGAAGGAGCGCAGGTCATCGGTGATCGCGAGCGGTCTGCGGGCGGGGGAGAGCAGGTGGAAGAGCACCGGCACCCGACCGCGCACCAGCCGCGGCGTCTGGGCGAGACCGAACAGCTCCTGCAGCTTCACCGCCGCGACGGGCCGGCCCTCCCCCTCATCCGGGGCGGGATAGTCCAGCCGCACGCTGCTCCCGGAGGGGACAGCAAGGCGCTCGGGGGCGAGCGTGTTGAGCTCGGACGCCTCCGGCCAGGGGAGCAGCAGCCGCAGCCCGGCGACCAGGTCGATCGTGTCCAGGCGCGTGGTGCGGGCTCCGAGCTGCGGGGTCAGCCAGGTCTCCAGGGGCGCGAGCAGAGACTCCTCATCCATCGCGGGCCACGGCTCACCGAGCTCGCGGTGGAGCAGGGCGAGGCGGGCCCGCAGCGTGCTCGCGGCCTCTGACCAGGGCAGGGCGTCGAGCCCGCGGGAGCGCACTTCGGCGAGGACGGCGGGGATCGTGTCCTCCGCGCGGGCGGGCACCGGGGTGGAGGCGAGCTCGATCGCGCCGAGCGCGCGCCGCTGCCGGGCCCGGACCGCGCCGTCGTGGAGCACGGCGGTGCGCTCCTGCGTCAGCAGGCCTGCTCCGGCGAGGAACGCGTCCGCCTCGGTGAGCGGGGCGGCGGCGCGCAGCACGGCGCCGGTCCCGTCGGCCGCCCGGCCGTCGGCGCGCTGCACCTCCCAGGCGGTGAGCCATTCGACGCCCAGCAGGGGGCTGCCTTCCGGCAGCGCGGCCCGAGTGCCGGAGGCGAGGAGGTAGGAGCGGGAGCCCTCGGCGGTGCGGCGCGCGATCCGCTCCGGCCGAGCGAGGGCGAGGACCGCCCCGGCCTGCGCGGCGGGGTCGTTCGCGGTCAGCGCCGGCAGCGCGGACTCGTCGGCCGACGGGGACTGCCCCGCTGACTGCGCGGCCGACGGGGACTTCTTCGTCCCAGGGACCTGGGTGGCGAGGCGCGCGAGCCGGTCGCGCTCACGGCGCCAGCGTTCGACGCCCGGGGCGCGGCCCGTGCGCAGCTCGCGCAGCAGGGCGCCGAGGTCCGCGCCGGGCGGGCGGTGATCATCGGAGACCGCGGCGACGACCTCGGCGGCCGTGCGTGCTGCGTCCGTGCCGGGGAGCCGTCGGGCGCCGTCCAGCAGCGCGCGTGCCTCCCGCACCCCGATCGGCAGCGCGGCCACGCGCCGGCCCTGCGCCGTCGGGCGTCCCTCCTCATCGACGAGGCCCAGCGCCTGCAGCGTCTCCTCCGCGGCACGGATCTCTCCGGCCGGCGGCGGGGTCAGCAGCGGCAGTCCGTCCCCGCGGGGCGTGCCCCAGCAGGCGAGCCACAGCGCCGCATCGGTGAGGTCGCTCGCGGAGATCTGCGGCGGGGACTGCGCGGGCATGCCCGCCAGATCCGACTCCGCGAAGACCCGCACCGCCGTGCCGGGACCCTGACGGGCGGCGCGGCCCGCCCGCTGCTCGGCCGCGGCACGGGAGGCACTGACCGTGACCAGGCCCGACATGTCCCGTCCACGATCCCGTCGCACCTCCCGGGACAGACCCGCATCGACCACCAGGTGCACCCCGGGCACGGTGAGGGAGGACTCCGCGAGCGCGGTGGAGACCACGATCCGGGGCTTCTCGCCGGGACGTCGGCCGCCCGTGGCGCGGTCCTGCTGAGCGGAGGGCAGGCGGCCGTGCAGCGGCAGCACCTCCACCTCCCCACCGACGAGCCCCTGGAGCCGTGCGACGACCCCGTCGACCTCCCGCGCCCCGGGCAGGAACACGAGCGCATCGCAGTCCGCCTCGCGCCGGGCGCTCGCAGCCGTGCGCGCGAGATGGTCCAGATAGCCCTCGGTCACCCCGCGCACGTCCAGACGCGGAACAGGGGAAGGGGCATGGCGGATGGTGAGGGGATGGAGTGCGCTGGGCACCTCGACGATCGCCGCACCGTCCAGCACCTCCGCGACCGCCCGCGCGTCGAGCGTCGCGGACATCGCCCCGACCAGCAGGTCCTCCCGCAGCTGCCGCGCTTCGGCGAGCATGCCCAGCAGCAGGTCCGTCTCCAAGGAGCGCTCGTGGACCTCATCGAGCATCACCGCGGCGACGCCGGGCAGCTCCGGATCGGCCAGCAGCCGGCGCAGCAGCACGCCCGGGGTGAGCATCTCGACGGCGGTGCTCTTCCCGACCGTCCGCTCGCTCCGCACCGTGAACCCGACCGGGCCGCCGAGCGGGCTGCCGTCGAGGGAGGCGAGACGGCGGGCGGCCGCGCGCACCGCCACCCGGCGCGGCTG
>DAHVRS010000164.1 GCA_027322375.1 Brachybacterium sp.
GAGGACCCCTCCGACGATCCGACCGACGACCCGAGCTCGCCCACCTCGGAGGCGCCCACCGAGATCGAGACCGACCAGCCGGTGGACAAGCCCACCGAGGGCCCGTCGGCCGATGCCACCTCGCCGAGCGACGAGATCTTCAAGCTGACGGTCTCGAAGCCCGAGGAGGGGACCACCCTCGAGCTGGGCGGTGAGACGAAGACACCGGAGAACGACAAGTTCATCGGCGTGGCGGTGACGATCGAGAACAGCAGCTCGACGTCCATCGGGCTCGACACCGACCGCTTCCGCCTCTACGACGACTCCGGCACGGAGATCAACATCCGCTACGGCGCCTTCTCGACCTCCGGCCCGGAGATCCCTGCCGGCGAGGAGGCCGAGGCGCAGCTGTACGCCGACGTCCCCGAGGACACGGTGCTCGCGGAGATCAGCTACACCGACGAGGTCGGCACCGGCGGGCAGGAGTTCCGCGTCCCCGTCGTCGGCTGAGAGCGCACCACCGTCACCACCAGCACCGTGAGCGCCGCGGCGACGGCGAGCACCGTCACCGCCACGATCAGCGGCTCGCTGCGCAGCAGCTGCGGGATGAGCCGCACGGGCACCAGCGCAGCGAAGGCGAAGGCGATGAGGGTTCCGAGATAGGAGCCGACCATGAAGCCGCGGTGCATCTCGACGCTCCCGCTGCGGATGCCGACGATCGCCGCGACGAGGCAGACGAGGGTCCAGATGGACAGCCCGTGCAGCCAGCTGAACCCTCCGTCGCGGATCCAGAAGCTCGAGACGCACGTGACCACCATCGCCGCCGCCCACACGCCGCCGAGGATCCGGTGGGCGCGGTCGCGGCGCCGACGGAGGATCTGGAAGGGCCCGAGCAGCAGGACGACGAGGGCGGAGACGGCGTGGAGGGTGATCACTGGCGTGAGAGCGTCCATGCACGAGACGATAGTGCCGCTATCCACACCGGCGCCATCAAGATAGTCGCTGGTCGGCGCACTATCCGAGGGGAGGACGGGTCATGCTCCTGCACGAGCTCGCGGAGGCGACGGGGGTCTCCGCCGCCTCGATCAAGTACTACCGGCGCGAGGGACTGCTGCCGCCGGGCGAGAGGATCACGACGACCCGGCAGGACTACGGCCGCGCCCATGTCGAGCGCCTCGAGCTGATCCAGGTGCTGCGCGAGGTCGCCGGCGCCCCGATCGCGCGGATCGCACGGGTGACGGCCCTGCTCGACGATCCCGACGTGCCGCTGATCGAGGTGCTCGCCGAGTCGCAGACCCTCGCCCTGGGCCTCGAGGATCCGACCGACGAGGAGAGCGCAGCGGGCGGGGCGGACGGGGCGAAGGCGGCGGGAGGCGAGCATCCCTCGATCGCCCCGATGCTCGCCCACCTCGGCTGGCCGGACGTCGACTCCGCCCCGCGCCGTGCGCTGGACCGGCTGCTGCGCTCCCTGGAGGAGTGGGAGGCGCCGACGGATCTCGGGATGCTGCTGCGCTATGCGGAGCCGATGGCGCAGATCGCCCGTTCGGACGTGGACTGGATGAGCACCGGGGCAGGGCCTGTCGAGGCAGGGCCGGCGGGGGCCGGGCCGTCCGTCTCGCAGGACGTGGCGGTGATGCGCGCGGTGGCGGGCGCGATCGCCTTCGACCGACTGGTCCGACTGCTGCGTCTGCTGGGGCACGCGAGCTTCTCGATCCTCGATGCGATGCAGGTCAGCGAGGACCCCGGGCCGCCCGGACCCTCGCTTACCAGGGAATGAACAGCCTCGGCACAGTGCTTTTTCCGGCAGCGCGTGTTCACTGTTCTCAACGCGTCACCGGAGGACCCGCTGACTGAGGAGGAGGCGGGATCCACTGATCCGGGACGCGGGGGAAAGGGATGGCCCCGGCTCGTGGGGACGAGCCGGGGCACTTTCCTGTCCGGGGGCCTCCCGCTCCGGCGTCGCCCTCACCGGGGGCGCTCTCAGCGCCGCAGGTCGATGCCGAAGACGCGTCGGATCTGCGCGACGGCGTGCCGGGTGAAGCGGCGGTCCGAGGGAGTCGAGGCGAAGGGCAGCACGAGGCCGGGATGGTCGGGATGCGTGACTCGGCCGTGCGTCGCCCCGGGGGTGATGACGAACCCTGCCTGCTGCATGCGGCCCAGCAGCTCGCGGCGCGAGGTGGGGTGGCGCGTGCCCTGCCCGCCGCGGGTGGAGGGGCCGGCGGCGTCCTCGGCGATGTCGAGCGCGGGCTCGTACTCGTCGGGGCGCACGCTGAGCGCGTAGCGGGCGGAGAACAGGCCGATCACGGCGTTGTCCGCGCGGCGCACCTGCACGACGAGGTCGCCGCGGAGGAAGTGGTCGCTGGTCCCGGCGTCGGCGGTCCAGGCGTCCTCGGGGTCGGCGACGGCCTGCACGATCCGCTCGCCGTCGACCCCGGTCACGCCGACGGCGCGGATGTCCTCGTCGCGGATCCGCAGGGGCCGGGGCAGGGGTCGGGGATCGTCCGCGTCCAGGGTGTGCACGGTGCCCGGGGGCGGCGGGGAGGCCGGACGCGGCAGCGCGACCGTGCGTGCACGGCGCCGCGGGAGTCGGGCCGACGGGGTCGCGCCGTCGGGCGGGGTCGCGCCGTCGGCCGACGGGGACCCCGTGGGGGATGCTGCGGTGTCGGGCTCGGGGCGCCTGCCGGTCGCGGTCCAGTCCACCGGGCGCACGCGGAGGGACGGGTCGACACTCCCGCGCAGCGCGCGCGGCGTCGGCGCCAGTGGTCTCGTCTCTCGCTTGCCCATGCTCTGATGGTGGCACGCGCGGATGGTGGCACGCGCGCCGGGTCGACTACGGTGTCGCCGTGATCGCACGCACCACCTCGCGCCCCGTCGCCGCCCGACTTGCGGCAGCGCTCCTCGCCCTGCCGCTGCTGCTGACCGCCTGCGCGGAGGATGCCCCCGCCCCTGAGCCCGCCCCCACGGTCTCCGATGCAGGTGGGGCCGAGAGCGCTGGCGGTGACGACGGTGCAAACGCTCCCTCCGATGGGGGCGGCGCGACCGCCGCCCCAGTTCCTCAGGACCCCTACCCGGTCACGCCCGCGCCCGAGGGCTTCACCCCGCCCGATCCCTGCTCCGGCGAGGGCGCCTACTACGTGCGGGTCGGCGAGACCGCCTCCCCGGAGCTGCCGGAGCGGGCCGGCGAGACTCTCACCGTCGAGGCGGTCGGGATCGAGGACGACCACGCCCAGCTCGAGGCGACCCTCGGCGACGGCACCTCTCTCCCGATCGAGGACATCACGCTCGGCGAAACCGTCACGGTGGACCTGTGGACCCTGTCCGTGACCAGCGTCTGCGCCGACACCGGCCAGATCGAGTTCGACCTCATCGACTGATCCGCATGCCCTCCGAGACCGCCCCCGCCCGCCACCGCTTCGACCTCGACGTCATCGGGGCAGGGTTGCCCGTCGACGCGGCTCGGGCGGAGCTGGAGGCTTCGGCGCGGACGGGCGCGATGGTGGTCACCGCTCCGCCCGGCACCGGCAAGA
>DAHVRS010000185.1 GCA_027322375.1 Brachybacterium sp.
GCAGCTTCGCGGCGAAGAAGCGCCGGGCGGCGTCCTCGCGGTCCTCGGTGGCGAAGGCGCGGACCGCCTCGTGGGCGAGGTCGCCGACCAGCGCCTCCTCCTCCGCCACCAGCAGACGGCGCAGCCCCACCACGCCGAGCAGCACACGGGAGCTGTCCACGACCGGCAGCAGGTAGATCGTCTCGGCGTCCCCGGCGTGCGTCCGCACGTGGGCGAGGGCCTCGGTGACGGTGAGCTCGGGGGTCAGCGGCAGGACCTCGGGGGACATGTAGCGGCCGATGGCGTCGCGCGGGTAGCCGAGGACGGCCGTGGTCATGGCGCGCTCATCGGCGTCCAGGCCGTGCAGGAGCCGTTCGGCGACGGAGGCGGGCAGCTCGTCGAAGAGGGAGGCGCGGTCGTCGGGGTCGAGCGCGGTGATGATGTCGGCGACCTGCTGGGTGCGCAGCGCGGAGATCAGCTCGGCCTGGTGGACGGCGGGCAGGTTCTCGAAGACGGCGAGCGCCTCGTCCTTGCCGAGCACGCGGAACAGGAGCGCCGCCTCGGTGGAGGGGCGGGTCTCGACCAGGTACAGTAGCTCGCCGGGCGGGAGCAGCTGCGCCTCGAGCGCGAGCTGCTCGAGCTGCTGTTCGGTGTGGGGCGTGGCGCGCAGCAGCGCGAGGACGCTCTCGAGGGTCACGGCGCTGGTGGTCATTCGGCCATTGTGTCCGACGGGGTCGAACGGCGGGCGACGCCGACTGGTCGGCCCGATGGCGGGCGCCCGGCCGACGGAGATCCAGCCGGCGGGGATCCAGCCGACGGTCGCCCCGTCGGCCGGCGGGTCAGCCGCGCAGCGCGGCGTAGGTGGGGGCGAGGCTCATGTACCCGGCGTCCCACACGTCCATGCCGGGGATCGTCCCACCGGTGAGGGCGCCGGTGAGGCGGTCGAGGTACCACTCCCAGCCGGGGCCGATGTGCTCGACCATCGCGGGTGGCACGTCGTGGTGGCGCAGCGCCACCTGGCACCCTTCCCCCGCCTCAGTGATCTCGAGGGAGAGCGTCCAGGTCTCCTCCCCCATCGCGGAGCTCACGGTGAGCAGGCGCTCCGGCTCGCAGGCGTGGATCGTGAACGGCGAGGCGCTGGCGTCGCCGGGCTCGGCGGTCATGGTCACCTGCACGACGCCGCTCGCCGGATCACCCGAGTAGGTGCCGTACCAGGTCTCCAGCAGCACGGGGTCCACGAGGTGCTGCCACACCTGGGCGGGGGTGACGGCGAGGGACCGGGTGAGGACGAGGTCGCGGCCGTCGGCCGTGAGTTCTCCGGTGATGCTCATGCGCGCCTCCTGGCCGACGGGGCCCAGCGGGCCCGCGGGAGGCCCACGGTAGTCGGCAGTGGGCTGCGCCGGGCGCGCTCCGGCGGGATCCTTGACCGGCGTCGGTCACCGAGCCTCCTCGCCGCGCCCGCCCGGCGACCGGACGGCCTCTCGCCACCGCTCTCTCGCGCCTTAGACTGCTGGTCACGCCGGGTTCTGCTGCCGGCCGCCGATGTCGTCGTCCTGTGACCAGGTGGTTCACCGTGACCGTTCCCGGCTCGATCCCGCTGCTGGGCCGCTCTCGCCTGGGCACCGTGCCGCTGCTCGGCGCCTCCGCCCCCGAGGATCCGGCCCGCGCCGGGATCATCCACCTGGGCCTCGGCGCGTTCCATCGCGCGCATGCCGCGGTGCATACGGCGCTGGCGATGCAGGCCGAGCCCGGGGACTGGGGCATCGTCGGCTTCGCGAATCGCTCTCGCCGGGTGGTCGACCCGATGGCGCGCCAGGACGGGATGTGCTCGGTGCTCGAGCTGTCCGAGCACGGGGCCCGGGCGGACGTGGTGGACGTGCACCGCGGCCTCGGCGTCATGGCCGAGGAGCCGGAGCGCGTGATCGCCGAGATCGCGGATCCCGCCCGCAAGCTGCTCACCCTCACCGTCTCCGAGGGCGGCTACTCCGTCTCCCCGCGCACCGGCGGCCTGGACGTGGACTCCCCCGCTCTGCGCACCGATCTCGACAGCGCCGACCCCAAGAAGGCCCGCTCCGCGACCCCTGCCGCGCCGCGCACCGTGATCGGGCTGCTCGCCGCGGGGCTGACCGCCCGTTCCCGCACCGGGGAGCCGTTCGCGGTGCTGCCCTGCGACAACGTCGCCGCGGCCGGCCGCACCACGCGCCGCATGGTCACCGAGTTCCTCGAGCTCTCCGGCGCCGACGAGGACGCCCTTGCCTTCGTGCGCGAGCACGTCTCCTTCCCGGACGCGATGGTGGATCGGATCGTTCCGGCCACCACTCCGGCGACGAGCGAGCAGGTCGCGGCGCTGCTCGGCGTGCAGGACGACGCCCCTGTCCGAGCGGAGAAGTTCTCGATGTGGGTGATCGAGGACGACTTCCCCGCCGGGCGGCCCGCCTGGGAGCAGGGCGGGGCGATCATGAGCTCCGAGGTGGACAAGTACGAGCAGGTCAAGCTGCGGATCCTCAACGGCCCGCACTCCCTGATCGCCTATCTGGGGGCGCTCGATGGGCGGCCGACGATCCCTGCCGCCTTCGCTGAGGACTGGATCGCGGAGGCGACCCTCAGCCTCATCCACGACGAGAACCTCCCCACGATCGATCTCCCCTCCGACCTGGACGTGCAGGGCTATATCGAGGACCTCACGCATCGTTGGCGGAACCACGACCTGGGCCATCGGACCCGCCAGGTCGGGTCCGACGGGTCGATGCGCCTGCCGCAGCGGGTGCCGACCCCGGCGCTCTTCCACCTGCGCGACGGGCGCCTGCCGGCGATGCTCGCGCTCACCGTCGCGGCATGGTTCGCGTGCGTTGTGCCGCCCGCGGGCTTCGATCCGGGCGAGCAGGCGGCGGCGATGACCGATCCGGACCAGGCGCGGCTGCAGGAGATCGCCGCGGGCGCCACGACCCCGGCCGCGCATGCGCGGGCGCTGCTCGAGAGCGGCTGCCTCTCCGCCGAGCTCGCCGCCCACGAGGAGTTCACCGATCTGGTGGGCGCCCTGCTGACCACCCTCGTCACGGCCGGGCCTCGCGCCGCGGCCGCCGAGGCCATGACCCTCTCGCTGAAGGAGATCCGCTGATGAAGGCCCTTGTCATCCATGGTGCTGGAGACATCCGCTGGCAGGACGTGCCGGACGTCGAGCCCGGTCCCGACGAGGTCCGGCTGCGCATTCGGTACGTCGGGATCTGCGGCTCGGACCTGCACTACTTCTACAACGGCGCGAACGGCGCCTTCGTCATCACCGAGCCGCTCACCCCGGGCCATGAGCTCTCCGCCGTGGTGGATCTGGATCCCCGCGGCGAGTACGCGCCGGGCACCCCGGTGACCGTGCATCCGGCCGGCTACGGCACGAGCGCGCCCGGCATCGAGGACCGTCCGCACCTGTGGCCGGGCGGAGACTACCTGGGCAGCGCCTCGGTCACCCCGCACAAGCAGGGCGCGGCCTCGGAGATGCTCGTGGTCAAGCGCGGGAACGTGCGCCGTCTGCCGGAGTCGCTGCCGCTGGTGCGCGGGGCGCTCGCCGAGCCGCTCGCGGTCGCACTCCACGCGGTGACCATCGCCGGGGACGTCACCGGGAAGCGCTGCCTGGTGCTCGGCGCGGGCCCGATCGGGCTGCTGGCCGTCGCCTCCCTGCTGCATCGCGGCGCCGCCTCGGTGGATGTCACCGATGTGCGCCCGGAGCCGCTCGAGCGGGCGAAGGCCCTCGGTGCCGAGACGACGATCCAGGTCCCGGACCAGGCCCCGGACAGCGGCGTCTACGACGTGGTGCTGGAGTGCTCGGCCGCGCCCTCCTCGCTGTCCTCGGGCGTGCTCGCAGTGCGTCCCGCGGGGATCATCGTGCAGGTCGCGATCCTGCCGGACAAGGACATCCCCGTGAACCTCGCGGCGCTGGTCGCGAAGGAGGTGCAGCTGCGCGGCACGCAGCGCTTCGACACCGAGATCGACGAGGCGATCGAGCTGCTCGCAAACGATCCCCGCTTCGACGCCGTGGTCACGCAGATCCTCCCGGCCTCCGACGCCGAGGACGCTTTCGCGACCGCCCGCGACGCCTCCCGCTCCGCGAAGGTCCTGCTCGAGCTCTGAGTTCGTGCGGCCGACGGCGGCGTCCCCAGGTGGGGGCGCCGCCGTCTTGCACGCCACTGCTCAGGCTTCCTCACTTGTTTTTAGTTCGGCTTGCGAACTACTCTCGGTTCTCGTGAGCTCCGCCCCCGATCTTCCGCAGCACCTCGCCCTCGTGTGCAGCCAGTTCTCGCGCCTCGCCGCGCGGCGCTCCGGCGTGGGCGTGGGCACCGTGTCCTGGCGGGTGGTCTCCACGATCGAGCGCTACGGGCCGCTGCGACTGAGCGAGATCGCCGACCGCGAGCGGGTCTCCCGCCCCACGGCGACCGCGGTCATCAAGCGGCTCGAGGAGGAGGGCCTGGTCCAGCGGGCTCCGGATCCCACCGACTCCCGCTCCTCGCTCATCTCGACCACCCCGCAAGGAGTGGCGCAGCTGGGCGCCTGGCGCTCGCAGCTGGCCCTCGGGGTGGGCGGTCTGCTCGAGGACCTGCCTGCGGAGGATGTGGCGACGCTCGACCGTGCCTCGCAGATCCTCGCCCGCCTGGTCGAGGCCCACGACGACTGACCCGCCGGGCCCCGTCGGCGGCCCCGCGCGTCGCCCTCCCGATCCGCCGGCCGCCCGGCCCGTCGGCCGCCCTGCACTTCCCCCACCGTTCCCGGAAGGAACCCGTATGACCTCCTCGGTCCGCGACGCCTCGGCGCCGACCACCACCCCACGGACACCGCCCACCCCGGCAGCGTCCAGCCCCTCCGGGCCCACCCTCCGTGAGGCGTTCCGCCAGCCGAAGGCCGTGTGGGCGATCGCCTTCGCCGCGACCGTGTCCTTCATGGGCATCGGCCTGGTGGACCCGATCCTCCCCGCGATCAGCGAGCAGCTGGAGGCGAGCCCCTCGCAGACGATGCTGCTGTTCACCAGCTACCTCTTCGTCACCGCGATCACGATGTTCTTCACCAGCTGGTTCGCCGCGAAGCTCGGCACCAAGCGCACCCTGCTCATCGGTCTGCTGCTCGTGGTCGCGTTCGCGGCGCTCGCCGGAGCGGCCGGGTCCGTCACCGAGATCATCGGCCTGCGCGCCGGGTGGGGGCTCGGCAACGCCCTGTTCATCTCCACCGCCCTCGCCGCGATCGTGGGCGCGACCGCCGGCCCGAGCGCCGGTGCGATCATCCTGTACGAGTCCGCGCTCGGGCTCGGCATGGCTTTCGGGCCGTTGCTGGGCGGGCTGCTCGGCTCGGTCTCCTGGCGCGCCCCCTTCGCAGGCACCGCGGTGCTCATGGGCATCGGGTTCATCGCGATCATGGCGCTGCTGACCAGCGAGAAGGCGCCCGAGCCCGTCTCCCCGCTCGCCGCGGTGAAGGCTCTCGCCCACCCGGCGCTGCGCACCCTCGCGCTCACCGCGATCTTCTACAACTTCGCGTTCTTCACGCTGCTCGCCTACTCGCCGTTCCCGCTCGAGGCGGCCGCCGCCGCGCAGGGCACCGAGTTCGGGGCGCTGGGGCTGGGCGGGGTGTTCTTCGGCTGGGGCGTGGGGCTGGCGATCACGTCCGTGCTCGTCGCGCCGCTGCTCACGCGCCACCTGGGCCTCCTGCCCACGCTGCTGACCGCGCTGGGCCTGCTCACCGTGCTCATGCTCGCGCTGATGCTCTTCCACACCTCGATGGTCGGACTGATCGTCCTCATCGTGCTCGGCGGTCTGCTGCTGGGCATCATGAACACGGCGCTCACCGAGACCGTGATGGAGGCGACCGACCTGCCGCGCGGCGTGGCGAGCTCCGCCTATTCCGGTGTGCGCTTCCTGGGCGGCGCGATCGCTCCGGCCGTCGCCGGTCCCCTCGCGGCCGCGACCGTCGCCGGTGCCCCCTATCTGCTGGCCGCGGTGGCGCTCGTGGCGTCGATGGCGATGCTGGTGCTGGGCCGGCGCCATCTCGCGGCCGTCGGCACGCACCACACGCTGGATCCCGTCGAGGAGGCCGAGGCGGTCACCGCCGGCGACGAGGTCTGAGCCGGCTCGCTCAGACCGCCCAGACGAGCGGGACCAGCACGATCTTCACGACGATCGAGAAGGCGAAGAGGGTCGCGTAGGCGGCTTCGATGCGCTCGTCGGCCCGTTTGGAGCTCGCGACCTCCAGCACGGCGGGCTGGCCGAGGAAGCCGGCGACCGCACCGGCGGCGCGCGCGGCGGAGAGGTCCAGCACCCAGCGGGACATGAGCAGCATGGTCACGCAGCTCAGCACCGCGATCACCACGGACAGCAGCGCGGCCCGCCAGGCGGTGGGCGAGGCGAGGACCGCGGCGACATCCGGTCCGGCGGTGAGGCCGAGGCCCGCGAGGAAGAGCAGCAGGCCCAGCTGGCGCAGGGTGAGGTTCGCGCTGCCCGGCAGCGCCCACACGATCGGGCCGGTGCGGCGCAGCGCCCCGAGCATCATCCCCACGATCAGCGGTCCCGCCGCGGGGCCCAGCGAGAAGCTCCCGCCGGGCAGGGGCACGCTGACCAGCCCGAGCGCCACACCGATGACCAGGCCGAGCCCGAGGGAGAGCGCGTCGAGCTCCCCGGCGATGCGATCGGAGTCGCCCAGCAGCTGGTGGATGTCATCCAGGCGCGAGCGCTCGACGACCACGGCGAGGCGGTCGCCGGGCTCGAGGACGAGGTCGTCGCGGGCGAGCAGCTCGAGGTCCCCGCGCCGCACCCGGGTGACGACGGCGCCGAAGCGCGCGGCGAGGTTCAGCTCGGCGATGGAGCGAGAGGCGAGATCCGGGTTGGAGACGGTCAGCCGCGTGAACTCCACCAGCGAGCGGTCGTGGGCGAGGTGGCGAGTGCTGCGCTCACCGAGCTCGGCGACGACCTCGTCGACCGCCTCACGCATCCCGACGGCGACCACCTCATCCCCTGTCATCAAGTCCTCACCGGGCACGATGACGCGGATCCGCCCGTCGCGGCGCAGGTAGGAGAAGCGCACGCGCTGCTCGTGCCACTGGGGGACGTCGCGGAGGTTGCGGGGGCGGAGCACGTGCACGGTGGTGGAGTGCAGGCTCGTTCCGGCGAGCGCCGGGGTGTCCTTCCGGCCGGGCCAGGCGCGGTTGACGATGACGGAGACCAGCACGATGCCGACGATCACGCCGAAGGGATAGCCGAAGGCGTAGCCGACGGACGGGCCGGTGGTACCGGTGATGCGCTGGGCGGCATCCAGCGCCGGCGCGGCGGTGAGCGCGCCGGTGAACAGACCCAGCGACAGGTCCTGGGCGAGGCCCAGCAGGCCTCCGAGCACCACGGTGATGATCGCGCCGAGCACGGAGCTGAGAGCGGCGACGCCCAGCAGCGGCAGCTGCTTGTTGAGGTTCGCGAAGAAGGCGGCGCCGGCGGAGATGCCGACCGTGTAGACGAAGAGTGCCAGGCCAAGGGTCTGGACGATGTCCATGCCGGCGCCGAGGTGGGGTGCGGCGGCGGAGAGGGCGAGGCCGGTGAACAGCGCGCCGGCGGCGCCGAAGCGGACCCGGCCGAACGGGATCGCGCCGAGCACCGCACCGGTGGCGACGACCAGGAACAGCGTCAGCAGCGGGCTGGCCTCGAGGATCTCGATCACGGCACGCCTTTCCGGAGCCCGCGGGCGGGCACCGGGCGGTGCGCGGAGGGCGCGGGCACCACGGTGTGGGGAGGGACCTGACCACGATAGACCGCCAGGTCCGACGGGTGGCGGGCCAGGGCGCGCGGGATGGGAGAGGTCACGACGGCGCCGTGAGGGATCACGACACCGTCGTGCGCGCTCACGAGGAGGTGGTGCGCGGTGTGGACGGGGCGGGGCGGCGGGCGCGGAGCGTCTCGACGACGCCGCCGGCGATGCTGCCGAGCGCGAGCGCGATGAGCACCGTGATCAGCACGGTCATGAGCGAGGGTGCCGGCAGCGCCTCAGTGGCGGAGGCGAGGATCCCGTACAGGGACAGCACCGCGCCGACGGCACCGGCGGCAGCGATCCCGTACTGCAGGGCGCGGCCGTGCCCGGCGGCGGCGACCGCGGCGCCGACGAGGGCCACGAGCGCGACCGCCTCGATGACCACGGCGGCGAGCAGCACGAGCGGGGAGTCGGTGATGTCCTGCAGGGCGGGCAGCGCCTCGGAGGGGGCGCCGAAGGCGATGAACCCGCAGGCGAGAATGCCTGCGGCGGCCGTGAGCGCGGTGCCCTCCTCGAGCACGATCACGAGCACCGCGGCGAGGATCGCGAGGACCAGCCCGATGACCAGGGCGATCCGGGCCAGGAACTGGCCGGCGCCGATCAGCCCGTCAGCCCCGGCGAGCACGGCGCCGGCGGCGAGGCCCACGCCGCGCAGCAGACCGGTCCCCATCGCGAGGCCGGCACCGTTCCAGAGCCGCGGCGGGCCGGAGATCGCAGCGGCGGCGAGCACGAGGATGAGCGGCAGAGCGAGCGTCATCGCCGTGAGGGCCGCGGCGAGGAGCTCGGCGGGCTCCAGATCGAGGGACATGCCCCATGGTCTCCCTGAGCGGGCGCGGAGGGGGAGGAGTTCACCGAATCGCGACCTGCTGTGACGGTGTGCGGCGCGCGGCGTGCGTCGGCGGGGACGGATGCGCGGCGGGTGTGCCGCCGCGCCTGCCTGCGGGAAGCGCGCGGGGCTGGCAGGCTGGCGGACCGAACAGGACGGCGCGCTGGGGCACCGGTGCGATGGCACGACACGACACGGCTCGAGGACGAGCGGCAGGGACGGGGTCAGCGCATGGAGGACACGAGCACCGGGGTGCCGCGGCGCACCCTGATCTGGCTCGCGGTCGCGACCTTCACCACCGGGATCGACGGCTACGTGCTCGCCGGCCTCCTCCCCCAGATCGCCGAAGAACTGCAGGTCACGGCCGCCGCCGCGGGGCAGCTCGTCGCCGTCTTCGCGCTCACCTCCGCGATCGCGGGCCCCGTGCTCGGCGCGCTCACCAGCGGCTGGGAGCAGCGTGGAACGATCATGGCGGCGCTTTCGACCTTCATCCTCGGCAACCTGCTGAACGCCCTCGCGCCCACCTATGCGACGGCGATGGGCGGGCGGGTGATCGCGGCGCTCGGCGGCTGCCTGCTGGGCGCCGCGGTGACCGGGTACGTGGTGCACCTCGTGCCGGCCGCGCAGCGAGGCCGGGCGCTGTCCTTCGTGCTCGGCGGCTGGATGACCGCGACCGCGCTCGGGGTGCCCGTCGGGCTCGTGCTCGGCCAGACCAGCTGGCGCCTGCCGCTGGTGATGGTGTCCGTGGTGGGGCTCGCGTCACTGGCCGGGATCGGACTGCGCCTGCCGCACCTGCGCTATCCCTCCTCGAGCCTCGGCCAACGGCTGCGCCCGCTCGCGAGCCCGCGACTGGTGGGCGGGCTCCTGGTCTCCACCGGGGTGCTGTGCGCGAGCTACACCTGCTTCACCTACGCGGTGCTGATCCTCTCCCCCTCCCATCCCGCGGCCTGGATGATCATCGTGATCATGTGCCTGTACGGGCTCGCGTCCATGGCCGGGAACGCGGTGACGGGCCGGCTCGTGGACCGCTTCTCCCCCGTCCGCGTGCTCACCGTGATCCTCGTGTTCCTGCTGGTGGATGCACTGTTCGGTGCGCTCGCCCTGGCGCTCGCAGCGCCGGTGGCGGTCGCGGTGCTGTCCCTGGTGTGGTTCCTCGCCGCCGGGGTGGGCAATGGCGGGCACGCGGTGCCGCAGCAGACCCGTCTCGCGGCGATGGCACCGGCCTCGGCCGGCGTGGTGATGGCGCTGAACGGGAGCGCGATCTCGCTGGGCAGCGCGCTCGGCGGCGGGCTGGGCGGTGTGGTGCTGACGCTCGGCGCCGGGGCTGAGCACCTGCCGCTGCTCGCCGCGCTCGTGCTGCTGCCGACGATCGCGCTGCACCTCCTGGTCGCCGCCGCGACGCGCCGCGCGACCGCCCGCGATTCGCCCAGCGGTCCAGGCTGAGCCCGCCGACCCAGCTCAGGCGCGGTGGGCGTAGAGGTCCCGCAGCAGGGCGATCTCGGCGAAGTGGTGGGTGAGCTCGCGGTGGATGCGGGCGATGAGCGATGTGACCACGAGGGCGCTGCGGCTCGCGACCGCGTCCGGGCTCGAGGGCCTGGAGGAGGCGCTGCGGGCCTTCGCGGCACTCGAGCGGATCCTGCCGGCCAGCGTGCGGGCTGAGGTGGGCGCGGTGAGCGCAGGTCAGGCGTCGACGGCGGCGCGTCGGCGCTGGTCGGCGCGGTGCCAGGCCCACAGCAGGCAGCCCACCACCACGTAGCCCAGCGCGGCGAGCGCGACCACGGTGAGGCTGCCGGTGATGAGCGGGGCGATCACGCCGGAGAGCAGCGCGTTCATGATCAGGGTGAAGAAGGTGCCCAGCGATGCCGCGGCCCCGCGCTGATGGGTGAACAGGTCCAGGATCTCCAGCTGCATCGGTGCGAAGAACAGCGAGGCGGTGAAGGACATGAGCGCCGGCCCCACGAGCACAGGCAGCAGGCTCGCGTCCAGCTGCCCGGACGGGTCGGGGAAGGTGCTGACGAGCACGAGGTTCACCACGCTCATCGCGAGGGTGCCCACGAAACCGAGGGTGATCAGGCGCGAGCGCTCCATCGCCTCCGCTGCACGCGCCACCACCCAGGAACCGGCGATCATGCCGAAGATCAGCGGCCCGAACAGCACCCAGAAGTCCTGCTCGCCGAGGCCCAGCAGGCGCACCACGATGATCGGTGCGGCGGCGACGAACACGAAGTGGGCGGCGAAGCCGAAGGCGGTCGCGAGCGCGATCCGGATCAGCACCGGCGAGCGCCCCACGTCCCACAGCGCGCCGAGCACGGAGCCGAGCCGCAGCGGGATCCGTGCCTCGCGGGGCAGGGATTCGGGCATGAGCGCGGTCGCGACCAGCACCGCCACCCCGTACAGGCCC
>DAHVRS010000199.1 GCA_027322375.1 Brachybacterium sp.
CCGACTCCCGTTACAACACTTTTCATGAGTCAGTGCGGAAACAGGTGAAGTCGACGATCATGAAGCCGGCGAAGAAGCGGGGTGTTCTGCACCAGCTCGTCGAGGTCGATGCGAAGGGGCTGCGCGACGCGCTCGAGGAGATGCCGGTGCGGATGACCACGATGGGCCGCACCCTCGCCGAGGATCAGGCGCCCTTCCAGTACGCGGCGCTCGCGGGACGCTGCGCCGCGCAGCTGATCCCGGGCACCTCCGTCTGAGCGGAGGGCCAGCGCCTGCAGTGCTTGGGGCCGACGGCGCTCAGCGCGCGCCCGGCTCCTCACTGCCCGGCCCCTCAGCATCCGCCTCGCCACGCTCCTGGATGAGGTGCTGGAGCTGGTGGGCGGCGGAGATCGCCCGCTTGCCGTCGTAGCGCTGGATGGCATTCAGCGGATGGGTGTGGCCATCGGCGAGGTTGATCATCGCCCAGGGGTCCCCCATCGGGAAGCTCACCCCGAGCACCTCGGGCCATTCGAAGCTGCGCACGCGCCAGACGTTCCGCACCACGAGCCGGTCCGGGAAGGCGGTGACCTTCACGGACGCCTCGAGATGGCAGAACACCAGGGCGAGGACGCCGATCAGCACGAGCAGCAGACGCCCGCCCCACTGGAAGCTCGTCAGCACGATCGCGCCGCCGCACATGCCCAGCAGGACGATGATCCCGCTCGCATAGGCGGCCACGCGCACCGTGACGGGGCGGAACACGATCGTGGCGCTCCTGTCCCCCGGCATGTGCTGGTCGGGGGCCGTGGCAGACATGTCAGATGCGGCAGGCCTGGATCGCGGTGACCAGGATCGCGCGGGCGCCGGCCTCGTAGAGCTCATCCATCATGCGGTGCGCGGAGCGGCTGTCCACCATCGCACGGACCGCCGACCACTCCCCGCCGTGCAGCGGAGAGACCGTCGGCGACTGGAGGCCGGGGGTGATCTCGACGGCGCGCTCGAGCAGCTTCGAGGGGATGTCGTAGTCGAGCATCACGTACTCGCGGGCGACGAGCACGCCGCGCAGGCGCCGCTCGAGCACCTCGAGGGCGTGAGCGGCGTCCTCCCCGAGCTCCAGGCCCGGGCGGGAGAAGAGCACCGCCTCGCTGGTCATGATCGGCTCGCCGAAGGGCTCCAGGCCCGCCTGACGCAGGGTGGTGCCGGTCTCGACCACGTCCGCGATCACGTCGGCGACGCCCAGGCGGATCGCGGACTCCACGGCGCCGTCGAGATGGACCACCTCGGCGGTGATGCCCTTCTCGGCGAGATGGTCCTCGACGAGGTTCTCGTAGCTGGTCGCGATCCGCAGGCCCTGCAGCTCATCGGCGGAGCTGTGCGCCCCGGCGGGGCCGGCGAAGCGGAAGGTGGAGCGGGCGAAGTCCAGCGGCAGGATCTCCGTGGCCGGGGTGCGGGAATCCAGGAGCATGTCCTGGCCGGTGATGCCGACGTCCACGGTGCCGGAGCCGACGTACACCGCGATGTCGCGCGGGCGCAGATGGAACAGCTCGACGCCGTTCTCCTCGTCGACGACGACGAGCTCCTTCGCCGTGCCGCGGCGACGGTAGCCCGCCTCCTGCAGCAGCTCGGCGGCGGGCTCGGACAGAGCCCCCTTGTTGGGGACGGCGATGCGGAGCACGGGACCTCCTGGGCCGGCGTGGCGGCCTCGGTACGGGAAAACTGGATGTCAGGGTGTGGGAGCGGCGGGCGCCGGTGCAGAGCGGGGTGCCGGCTCAGAGATGTCGGTAGACGTCCTCGAGGGAGATGTCCTTCGCGATCATCATCACCTGCAGGTGATACAGCAGCTGGCTCATCTCCATCGCCGCGTCATCGGTGGACTCGTACT
>DAHVRS010000204.1 GCA_027322375.1 Brachybacterium sp.
CGGCAGCACGCGGTCTGAACTCGCTCGCGCTCGGCGATGAGCTCGCCGCCGGGCTCGGGGAGCATGTCGGGGTCCTGCGTGCCGTCGCCTCGCTGGGCGCGGTCGTGCTCTGCGGCGCCGCGACGGCCGTGACCGGGCCGATCGGCTTCGTGGGCCTTGTGGTCCCGCACGCGTGCCGCCTCCTGTGCGGGCCCGACCATCGCTGGCTGCTGCCTCTCAGCGCCCTCGGCGGCGCGGTGCTGCTGACCGCCGCGGACGTCCTCGGCCGGCTCGTCGCCCGCCCCGACGAGCTCGACGTCGGCATCGTCACCGCCCTGCTCGGCGCCCCGTTCTTCCTCGCCATCGTGCGCCGACGGAAGACGGCCGCGCTGTGAAGGGCCTCGCCATGAAAGACGCCGCTGTGCAGGATCCCTGCCCTGCCGCTCAGGATCCAGCCCGAGCCGATGCGACCGCCGCACCGCGCATCCTCCTCGCCTCTCCCGATGCAGCCGGGCATTCGACCACGCTCGAGCGGGTCGTCGCGGAGCGGCGGCGTCGGCACCGCCGTGCTCTGCTGAACGGCGCGGTGCTCGCCGGGACGATCCTCGCCGTCTTCTGCCTGACCCTGGTGGTGGGCCGCACCGTCTACTCCCCCGCTGAGGTCCTCGCGGTGCTCGCCGGCCAGGACGTTCCCGGGGCGAGCTTCACCGTGGGGCGGCTGCGCCTGCCGCGCGCGGTTCTCGCCGTGCTCGCCGGTGCCTGCTTCGGTCTGGGCGGGGTCACCTTCCAGACCATGCTGCGCAATCCGCTGGCGAGCCCCGACATCATCGGCATCTCCTCGGGGGCGAGCGCCGCAGCGGCCTTCGCCATCGTGGTGCTGGGCCTGTCCGGCCCGGCAGTGTCACTGCTCGCGATCCTCGCCGGGCTCGGCGTCGCGTTCCTCGTCTTCCTGCTCTCCGCCCGCGGCGGGGTCGCCGGGACGCGCCTGATCCTCGTGGGAATCGGCATCTCCGCGATGCTGACGAGCCTCACCGACTGGGTGCTCTCCACCGCGGGGCAGTGGGACCTGCAAGAAGCGCTGCGCTGGCTCACCGGCAGCCTGAACAACGCCTCCTGGGACCAGGCCCTGCCGGTCCTCGCCGCGCTCGCCGTGCTCGGACCGCTGCTGCTCAGCCGCGGCGGGGAGCTGCGCGCCACCCAGCTCGGCGATGACACGGCGCGCGCCCTCGGGGTGCGGGTGGGGCGCAGCCGGCTCGTCGTCGTGGTCGCGGCCGTCGGCCTCATCTCCTTCGCCACGGCCGCGACCGGGCCCATCGCCTTCGTCGCCTTCCTCTCCGGGCCGATCGCGGCACGGATCGTGGGGCCGGGCAGCTCACCGCTGCTGCCTGCCGCCGCGGTCGGGGCACTGCTGGTGCTGGTCGCGGACCTCGTGGGGCAGTTCGCGACCGGCACCCGCTATCCCGTCGGCGTCGTCACCGGAGTCCTCGGCGCCCCCTACCTGCTCTGGCTCATCGTCCGCGTCAACCGTCGAGGGAGCGCCCTATGACCGCCCACCACACCCTGCACGTGCAGGACCTCATGCTCGGCTACGGCGAGCGCACCGTGATCGATGGGCTAGATCTCGACCTGCTGCCCGGCCGGATCACCGCGATCGTTGGAGCGAATGCGTCGGGCAAGTCCACCCTGCTTCGCTCCATGTCGCGCCTGCTCGCCCCGCGGCGCGGCGCGGTTCTGCTCGATGGTCAGGAGGTGCATCGCCTGCCTGCCCGGCATCTCGCCCGGGTGCTCGGCCTGCTCCCTCAGTCCCCCACCACCCCGGAGGGGATCACGGTCGCGGACCTCGTGGGCCGCGGCCGCCATCCGCACCAGCGGCTCTTCGCCCGCTGGTCCCACGCGGACGACGAGGCGGTTGCGACGGCGCTGGAGGCGACCGGGACCGCCGATCTCGCCGAGCGTCCCGTCGACGAGCTCTCCGGCGGGCAGCGGCAGCGGGTGTGGATAGCGATGGCGCTCGCCCAGGAGACGGACCTCCTGCTGCTGGACGAGCCGACCACCTTCCTCGACGTCGCCCATCAGGTCGAAGTGCTCGAACTGCTCACGGATCTGAACCGCGCGCGCGGGATCACGCTCGTGATGGTGCTGCACGATCTGAATCTCGCCGCCCGGTACTGCGATCGCCTGGTGATGATCGCGGGCGGGAAGGTGGCGGCCGACGGCGCCCCCGCGGAGGTGCTCACACAGGAGCGGGTGAAGGAGGTGTTCGGGTTGGACAGCCGGATCATCACCGACCCGGTCTCGGCGACGCCGCTGATGCTGCCGCTGGGCCGGCACGGGGCGCACGCGGTCCCCCGTCCGCCCCTGAGCGAGCACGCACGAACCCAGTTGCGGTGACCCAGCTCACGTGCCAAGGTGGGCTCTCCCAGGCGGGACGACGAGGCCGAGCCGGGAGCCCGGCCTCCCCCGCACGCCGAGCACGCTGGAGGTCCCTGTGAAACTGCCCTGGCTCACCCCCGTCCTCGAGGCCGACGGCCCGTTCGTCTCGGTGCACCTCGACACCACCCGCACCGGCCCGCAGGCCGCAGCCGAGCTCGAGGCGCGGTGGGCGCGGATGCGCTCGCGGCTCGCTGCCGAGGGCACGCCCGAGCCCCTGCTCGAGACCCTCACCGAGACGCTGCTGAGCCCCTCCCCGATCGGCGGACGTCACGGACGCTCCGTCTTCGCGACCGACGACGGGATCCTCGTGGACCGGGTGCTGCCGGTCCCTCCCCTGCAGGAGTCCGCGCATCGCGGCGAGCACCCCCAGCTGCTGCCGCTGCTGCAGCTGATCCCCTTCGCGCTCAGCCGCCTGCTCGTGGTCGTGGACCGGGCCGGCGCGGACCTGCACCTGCGCGCGCCCGAGGACCCCTCCCTCACCCACACCTCCGCACCGCTCGGCGCGGACGCGCAGGTCGAGGGCGGGCACGATGTCCTGCACAAGGCCGGCTCCGGCGGCGGTACGCAGCACGGCTGGCGGGCCGACAACTCCGAGGCCCGGGTCGAGGACTCCTGGGAGCGCAATGCCGACGCGGTCGCCGAGGCGGTCGAGCGGGTACTGCGCGAGCACCGGGTGGATCTCGTGATGCTCAGCGGTGACGTGCGCGCGATGGGCCTGCTGCGCGATGCGCTCGGGAAGGAGACGCGCGAGCGTCTCCTCGAGGTCTCCGGCGGCTCACGCGGCGCGTCGCTGGACCGCGGGCCGTTCCGCGAGGAGGTCGTGCGCACCACCGAACGGGTCATCGCCGAGCGGCAGGCTGAGCTTGCCGAGCTCTTCCGGGAGAGCCAGGCCCGTGACGGCGCGTCGGTCGCCGGGGCGAGCGAGGTCGCGGCGGCGCTGGACCGCGGCCAGGTCGACGAGCTCGTGTTCGTCAGCGGTCGGGAGCCCGCCGGGATCGAGGAGCTGCTGCGCCGGGCGCTCGCGACCGGCGCCTCCGTCTCCGCGCTGCAGGAGGACGAGGTCGGGATCCCCGAGGGCGTCGGCGCGCTGCTGCGCTGGCGGGATGAGACCACGCCCTCGAACAGCATCGGTTCGATGTCCGGAGACTCCCGCCGGGAGTGATCACCGCAGTGCTCACCACGCGGCGCAGCCTCGGGCCGCGCCGCGGGCGGTCGCCTCCCCGCGCCCGGCCCGCCGG
>DAHVRS010000205.1 GCA_027322375.1 Brachybacterium sp.
GCTCGCCCTCCACCACCCGCCGCTCGTGGGCGCGACTCCGCTGCTGCGCGGACTGGACCTCGGCGGGCTCGACGAGCTCGCTGCCGTGCTCGAGGGCTCTGATGTGCGGATCGTGCTCTCCGGTCATTATCACCACGCGATGGACGGGCAGATCGCCGGGATCCCCGTGCACGTCGCGCCCGGCATCACGAACGTCGTGGACCCGCTGGTGCCCGGGGGCGAGGAGCAGTCGCTGGCCCTGTCCGGAGCGAGCCTCATCGAGCTCGGCGAGGGGGCCCCGCGCGTGATCACCACCGTGGTCCCGAACGCGGGGGACACCCTCGCGGACCTGGAGAAGCCCGTCTACCGCATCACCCCGGAGCAGGTCGCCGCGATCCTCGAGGCCGCGGGCCGCTGACGACACGGAAAACCCCCGCCGACCGTGGTCTGCGGGAGTCCGAGATGCGGGCGCCGTCTGTGGCGCCGGGCTCAGCGGCCGACGCCGAGCGGGGAGATGCCCTGGCTCATGTGCGACTTGGTGAGCGCTGCGTAGTTGCCGCCGATGCGGCCCTGGCCGACGACGTCCGGACGCTCGACGTCCTGACCCTGGCCCTGGGTGCGCTCGGAGAGGCGGCGCAGGGAGCTGCTGAGAGAGCGGAGGAAAGTCATGATCTGTGGTCCCCTTTGGTTCGGAGTGCGGTGATCGGCCGGCCCCCGGATCGCGGGGCGCCGACGTTCTCGACACTTCCATTCCATCGCACCCGCGCGAGGCTGTCACGGGTTCTCCCGCGACAAGTTGCCAGGTTCACAAGAAGTGTGTGAACTGGGGCTCCTCGCTGTTGCGTGCAGGAAATGTGAAGGGTGGCGAGGGCGCGCTCAGGCCGTGTCGAGGGTGCGCGCGGCGCCTCTCCGAGCTGTTCGTGCGATGGCGGCGCGGCGCCATGTCCGCTCAGCGCTGAGCGCGGATCTGGCACTCGTCTTGCACGAGTGCCAACCATCGTCCTACAGTGAGCGCGTTGGCAGTCGATGGCCGAGAGTGCCAGAGGCTGCCGCGAAGGGACCCACCCCGGTCGGCACCGCGACGACGATCGGATCCGGGCCCCGCCCCGAACTCAGACAGAGTCCATCTCTTCATGAAGGAGTGAGCCGCATGTCGGTCTCCATCAAGCCCCTCGAGGATCGCGTCGTCGTCAAGCCGCTCGAGGCCGAGCAGACCACCGCTTCCGGCCTGGTCATCCCGGACACCGCCAAGGAGAAGCCGCAGGAGGGCGAGGTCATCGCCGTCGGCGCCGGTCGCTTCGACGACAAGGGCGAGCGTGTCCCCATGGACGTCAAGGTCGGCGACAAGGTCGTCTTCTCCAAGTACGGCGGCACCGAGCTGAAGTACGGCAACGAGGAGTTCCTCGTCCTCGGCGCGCGGGACATCCTCGCCGTCATCGAGAACTGAGCGATCTGAGGCCCTGACGCTATGGCAAAGGAAATCCTGTACAACGAGGACGCGCGACGCGCACTCGAGCGCGGCGTCGACAAGCTCGCGAACACCGTCAAGGTGACGCTCGGCCCCAAGGGCCGCAATGTCGTCCTCGACAAGAAGTGGGGCGCCCCCACCATCACCAACGACGGCGTGACCATCGCCCGTGAGATCGAGCTCGAGGATCCCTACGAGAACCTCGGCGCGCAGCTCACCAAGGAGGTCGCGACCAAGACCAACGACGTGGCCGGCGACGGCACCACCACCGCCACCGTCCTCGCCCAGGCCATCGTGCACGAGGGCCTGCGCAACGTCGCCTCCGGCGCGGCACCCGCCGCCCTCAAGCGCGGTATCGAGAAGGCTGTGGATGCGCTCTGCGAGAAGCTCGGCGAGATCGCGACCCCGGTGGACGGCAAGGCCCAGATCGCCTCCGTCGCCTCGGTCTCCAGCCAGGACCGCGAGATCGGCGACCAGCTCGCCGAGGCCTTCGACAAGGTCGGCAAGGACGGCGTCATCACGGTGGAGGAGTCCTCCACCACCGCGATGGAGCTGGACTTCACCGAGGGCATGCAGTTCGACAAGGGCTACATCTCCCCGTACATGGTCACCGACACCGAGCGGATGGAGGCGGTCTTCGAGGACCCCTACATCCTCATCGCCAACCAGAAGATCTCCGCCGTCCAGGACCTGCTCCCCGTGCTGGAGAAGGTCATGCAGGCCGGCAAGCCGCTGGTGATCATCGCCGAGAACTTCGCGGTCTTTGCGA
>DAHVRS010000228.1 GCA_027322375.1 Brachybacterium sp.
GAACCTCGGCACGGGAGCCGTCGCGCGATGGGGGACGTCGCTCGAGGATCACCCGTTCGACCTGCTCTATCAGCTCGGCTTCGCGGTGACGGTGAACACCGACAACCGGCTCATGAGCCGCACGACGCTTACGCGCGAGCTCGCGCGCCTCGTCGACGCCTTCGAGTACGACATCGACGACCTGCTCGAGTTCCAGCTCAACGCGGCCGCGGCCGCGTTCCTCCCTGTGGAGCAGCGCGAGGAGCTCATCGATATCGTCACCGAGGGCTTCGAGCGCTGAGGGTCAGCGGATCGAATGCCCGCCGCACGCGAGCTCGTAGGTCAGTTGCCGGGGGTCGCGGGTCGCGGTCTGCTCGGCATGGATCCGTCGGGCGAGAACGTCGCGCCGGGCCTCGCGGCGCGCCGCGCGTGCGGCGACCCACGCGGTGAGGAGGCGTGCCGAGGCGAGCGCCGCGCGTTCGATGCGTGTCACCGCGACGGGGCGGGGGAAGACGGCGGCGCTCATGGTGTCCGCTCCTTCGACGTGTTGTGCTCCGCCAGGGGGAAGACATCGGCTCGGACGGTGACATGGCGCACGCCGTCTCCGACCTGCTCCCGATAGGTGTCTGCTGCCGCGTCGATGACCGCCTGGAGCTTCTCGGTCAGGTCCTTCGCCTGGGCCGCGGTCATCGGGACCCCCGAGGTCGTGGCGATGCTCGCGTCGCGCCACTCGGTCGGCTCGCGGTCGATGCGCGTGGTGAAGAACTGCATCGCCTCGTCATAGCGGTGCCGCAGCAGTTCCGCGACGGCGAGCTGCATCGCCGCTTCCCCGGCAGGCGAGCCCTTCACGGCCTCGTCGGAGACGGTGACGCCGCCGGGGGTGCGCCTCCACCAGCGCTCCCGTCCTGAGGGCTGCTCCGTGTCCTCCTGGATCAGCCCGTGACGAGCGAGTGTGCGGAGGTGATAGCTCGTGGCGCCCGAGGACTCGTCGAGGGCGGCCGCGAGGGTGCTCGCGGTCTGCGGTCCACGCTGGCTGAGGGCCTCGTAGATCTTCACTCGCAGGGGGTGGCCGAGCGCGCGCAGCGCCCCGGCGTCCAGCACCCGGTGCTTGCGCTGCGGCCCTGGTTCGTCGTTCGTGCTCATATCGCAAAGATATCATTGCAAAGCAATCTATGCAAAGAAGTCTTTGCAATCGATGGTCGGTCTCCTCGCTGAGAGGCCTGACATCTGGCGCACGTTCCGCGGCGCCCGCGCCGAATCGGCGGCGGCGGCGCTTCGGAGTAGGTTGGTCAGGTGCGCGCAGAGTCCAGATCGACGGTTTTCTTGATCGGACTGCTGACGCTCATCCCCCCGCTGGCGATCGACTTCCATCTGCCGGCGATGCCGCGGATGACGGAGGATCTCGGCACGACCGACTCTGCCGCGCTGATGACGGTGAGCGCGTGTTTCCTTGGTTTCTGCATCGGCCAGCTCGTGATCGGCTCCCTCAGTGATCGAGTCGGCAGGCGCATGCCGCTGCTCGTGGGCACCGTCGCGTTCTCCCTGTCATCGTTCGCCTGCATGCTCGCCCCGTCGGTCGAGCTGCTTCTTGCGCTCCGGACGCTGCAGGGGATCGCGGGATCCGCGGCTCTCGTGATCGCGCGCGCGATCGTCCGAGATCTCTTCACCGGCATCGAGGCGGCGCGCGTGTTCTCGGCGCTCGGGGCCATTACGGTCATCGCGCAGATCCTCGGGCCTCCCCTCGGCGGCCTTCTCCTGCTCTGGACCGACTGGCGGGGTCTGTTTGCGGCGCTGGGGATCGCGGGG
>DAHVRS010000254.1 GCA_027322375.1 Brachybacterium sp.
CGCCACGGCTGAGCGCGTCCCAGGCGGCGGCCGGATCATCGGCCGGGTCCGCGGTCGCGACGACCGCGGCGCTGCGGTATCGGGTGCGGCGCGGCCAGCGCCCGCCGACGGCGAGCATGAGCACGCCGATAGCGAGGACCAGCGCGGCGGGCGCGAGGCTGAGCAGAGGCCAGACCGTGGAGCTCGCCTCGACCGCCGTGCCCGCGACACCGGTCGCAGAGGTGACGGCGGAGCGGGAGGCCTCAGCCGGCTCCCGGTAGGCGCCGAGCGCGGAGAGCGCCGCGCCGAGTCCCGCGAGGATGAGCACGGGGCCCGTGAGCAGGCGCAGCCAGGCGGCGGACAGAGAGGTCAGCAGCGCTGCGGCGAGGGCGACGAGCGCGAGGGCCATCACCGCGGGGGCGGCCTCGGCGCCGGTGACGGGTACCTGCTGGAGGTTGCCGGTGAGGTCCGGTGCACTCGCGGTGAGCCAGACGGGACGGGTGCTGCCGGCGAGGGCTGCGGCCGCGGCGATGCCGAGGAGCACGACGGTGCGCCGTGCGGGCACGCGCGAACGCGCACCTGCACCGGCAGCCTCCAGGGACTCTGCCTCCAGGGACGCTGCTTCCGACGGCTCTGCGCCGGTGGGAACCTGCGGGGTCTCGCTCATGCCGGGCGGAGCGTCTCTGCTGCGGCGGCGGCACGCAGGGCGGCGGCGGCCTTGGCCTGGCTCTCGCGGTGCTCCATCGTGGCGTCGGAGTCGGCGACCACTCCCCCGCCGGCCTGGACGTGCGCGGTGCCGTCCTTGAGCACGGCGGTGCGGATCGCGATCGCCATGTCCATGTCGCCGGCGAAGTCGATGTAGCCGACCGTGCCGCCGTAGACGCCGCGGCGCACCGGCTCGAGCCGGTCGATGATCCGCATCGCGGAGGGCTTGGGCGCCCCGGATAGGGTCCCGGCGGGGAAGGTCGCGCGCAGCGCGTCGTAGGCGTTCGCGCCCTCCTGCAGGGTGCCGGTGACGGTCGAGACGATGTGCTGGATGTGGCTGAACCGCTCGATGTGCATGAAGTCGCGGACCACCACGGTGCCGGGTGCGCAGAACTTCTGCAGGTCGTTGCGGGCGAGGTCCACGAGCATGAGGTGCTCGGAGCGCTCCTTCGGGTCCGCGAGGAGCTCGGCGGCCAGGGCCGCATCCCCCTCGGGGCTCTGCCCTCGCGGACGGGAGCCGGCGATCGGGTGCGTGGTCGCGGTGGTGCCGCGCACGGTGACGAGCGACTCGGGGCTCGCGCCCACGATATCCAGCGGCGTGCCGTCAGCGTCCTCGGTGCGCAGCAGGTACATGTACGGGCTGGGGTTCATGCGGCGCAGCACCCGGTACACGTCCAGCGAGTCCGCGGAGACCGGCAGCGAGAAGCGCTGCGAGGGCACGACCTGGAAGATCTCCCCGTCCACGATGTCGCGGACAGCCTCGTGCACGGCCTTCTCGTAGTCGAGCTGCGCGGTGCGCGCCTTCGGCTCGAGATGCGCTGCGGTCTCGTAGACCGTCGGCCCGCCGGTGAGCGGGGTGCGCAGGCGCTCCTGGAGCACGGCGAGCCGGGCGAGCGCATCGTCGTAGGCTGCGTCGACTCCGTCCTCGGTGGCGTTGAGGTTCAGGGCGTTGGCGACGAGGACCACGGTCGCGTCGTGCGCGTCGTGGACCACCACGTCCTGGGCCAGCAGCATCGAGAGGTCCGGGATGCCGATCTCGTCCGGCGGGGCGTCGGGCAGCGTCTCCCAGTGGCGCACTGCGTCGTAGGCGAGGAAGCCCACCATGCCGCCGGAGAACGGGGGCAGGTGCCCCTGGCGGGCGGCGCGAAAGGCGGCGGTCACCTCGCGCAGCGCCTCGACCGGACTGCCGGAGGTGGGCACCCCGGCCGGCACGTCGCCGCGCCAGAGCGCCTCGCCGTCCTTCTCGGTGAGGACGGCGCGGGCGCGGGTGCCGATGATGGAGTAGCGGGACGCCTCGCCCTCCCCCGCGGACTCCAGCAGGAAGGTGCCGCGGGCGCCGCCGTCGGCGGTGAGGCGGCGGTAGAGGGAGACGGGGGTGTCCTCGTCGGCGAGCAGACGCATGCTGACGGGCACGACGCGCTGTCGGGCGGCGAGCTCGTGGAAGGTCTCGCGGTCGGGGGTGATGACGCCGAGGGCGTCGCCCTCGCGCCCGCCGACCTGCTCGGGATAGGCCTCGCGGGAGGCGGGTCGATCAGTCACAGCTCTCGCTCCGAGGGGTCCAGGACGACGGCGCCCAGGTCGCCGCCGTCGAAGCAGGTGTCGGTATTGCGGTGGCAGGCCGCACCGACCTGCTCGACCTGGACCAGCAGGGTGTCGCCGTCGCAGTCCAGTGCGACCGAGCGCACCCACTGGACGTGTCCGCTGGTGTCGCCCTTGCGCCAGTGCTCGCCGCGCGAGCGGGACCAGAAGGTCACCCGCCCCGTGGTGAGGGTGCGGCGCAGGGCCTCGTCGTCCATCCAGCCGACCATGAGCACGCGCTGGTCGCGGGCGTCCTGCACGACGGCGGCGAGCAGGCCGTCGGCGTCGTGCTTGAGCCGGGCGGCGAGGGCGGGATCCAGGGCCGGAGCAGCGTCAGACATGTCAGACATGGCAGTCGCGTCAGTCGTGTCAGGCGTGGTCACAGGGCGCGCTCCAGCTCCTCGGCGCGGTCCGTGCGCTCCCAGGTGAACTCTACCAGCTCCCGGCCGAAGTGGCCGTGCACCGAGGTGAGGGAGTAGATCGGGCGCAGCAGGTCCAGGGCGTCGATGAGCGCGGCGGGGCGCAGGTCGAACACCTTGCGCACGGCTGCCGCGATCTGGTGCGAGGGCACCTTCCCGGTCCCGAAGGTCTCCACGTACAGCCCCACCGGCTCGGCGACGCCGATCGCGTAGGCGACCTGGACCTCGCAGCGGTCTGCGAGTCCGGCGGCGACGATGTTCTTGGCGACCCAGCGCATCGCGTAGGCGCCGGAGCGGTCCACCTTGCTGGGGTCCTTGCCGGAGAAGGCGCCGCCGCCGTGGCGGGCCATACCGCCGTAGGTGTCCACGATGATCTTGCGGCCGGTGAGGCCGGCGTCGCCCTTGGGGCCGCCGAGCACGAAGCGGCCGGAGGGGTTGATGTGGGTGGTGACGTCCTCGACGTCCAGGCCCAGCGCCGCGAGGTCCTCGAGCACGGGGGCGATGACGACCTTCGAGATCGCGGGCGCGAGCTGCGTGGTGAGGTCCACCTCCTCGCTGTGCTGGGTGGAGACCACGATCGCCTCGATGCTGCGGGCCACGCCGTCCTCGTCGTAGCCGATGGAGACCTGGGTCTTCCCGTCGGGGCGGAGGTAGGGCAGCACGCCGTCGCGGCGGGCGGCGGAGAGGTTCGCGGTGAGACGGTGGGCGGCGTGGATCGGC
>DAHVRS010000262.1 GCA_027322375.1 Brachybacterium sp.
ACACCCCCGAGACGAAGCATCCTGACCTGCCTGTGCAGTGCCTGGGTCCGGAGGCGACAGCGTTCCTCACCGAGCGGCTGCCCGCCGGCACTCCGATCGAGCTCGAGTACGACGAGGAGCGGCTGGACCGCTACGACCGCACCCTCGCCGGGGTGTACGAGTCAGGCTCCCTGGTCAACGCCGAGATCGCCGCGGAAGGGCTCGGCGTGCCGGTCTACTTCGCACCGAACAAGCGTTTCCTGCCCGAGGTGGAGGAGGCTGCCGCGACCGCGCAGGCCGAGGGGCTCGGGCTGTACTCCGGCGCGATCGACTGCACGCTCCCCGCCCAGGTCGAGCAGGTCGCCCTCGCGGCCGACGCGCTCCCGGCCACGGTCGACGGCGATCCCGCCGATGCGCTCGCCGAGGCAACCGCAGTGCTCGAGGACGCCGACGCGCTCGTCGACCTGCTCGGGCCCGACGAGCTGCCTGGCGGCACCAACGCGGTCCTCGCCCTGCCGCTCGCCGCTGGGTACGTCACCGAGCAGCGGGAGACCGCCGAGTCGCTGCGGGACCGCGTCGAGGAGGATCGCGACCGGCTGGAGGGGCTGAAGGCGGACTGGGACGCTGAGCAGGAGCGGCTGGAGCAGGAGCGGCTCGAGCGGGAGAAGAAGGAGCGCGAGGAGCGCGAACGGAAGGAACGCGAGGAGCAGGAGGAGCGCGAGCACCAGGAGCGGGAGGAGAAGGAGCGCGAGGAACGGGAACGCCAGGAGCGCGAGAAGAAGCCCGCGAAGGCCCCGTCCTCGCCGAGCTCTGGCAGCTCGAGCTCCGGCTCGAAGAGCTCGAAGAGCTCGGGCACGAAGAGCTCAGGTTCGAAGGGGTCGCAGAGCTCGGGAGGGAAGAGCTCCAGCGGCAAGGACTCCGGCGGGAAGAGCTCCGGCGGAAAGAGCTCGGGCGGGAAGAGCTCGGGCGGGAAGAGCTCCTCGTGCGTGCCCTACGGCCCGGAGATCCCCTACTCGAACGACGGCGGCTACACAGGCAAGCGCTACGGCATGCCCGGAGGCAAGACCTTCCGCAAGTGCCGCTGACCCGCGGAGAATTTTTCGAGGTTCTGTTCCACCCTGCTGGAACAGAACCTCGAAGACGTCGGTGATGCCGCCGGCTGGGTGATGCCGGGAGTCGCCTGATGGCGGAAGTTGATCGACGAGAGGTACCACGTTCCTGGTACTTCTCGTCGATCAACTCTGTGAGGTAGGGCCCACGTCGGCAGCCTCCGCGAGAGGTGCCCTGACAGGTCCTCCCTCTTCCACGCGGGGTGGACCAGGATGGTCCGCGAGGGCGAGGACCGCCCGCACCACTGCAGCAGGAGGAGCACCTCATGGAGTACGTGAAGCTGGGCCGCACCGGGCTGGACGTGTCGCGCCTGTGCCTGGGCACGATGGGCTTCGGCAACCCGGAGCGCTGGGTCCACAAGTGGGTTCTCGAGGAGGAGGACGCCCGCCCAGTGCTCAAGCACGCCCTGGATGCCGGGATCAACTTCTACGACACCGCGAACGTGTACTCGATCGGCCGCAGCGAGGAGATCGTGGGCAAGGCCCTGGTCGACTACGCGACGCGCGACGAGATCGTGCTGGCCACGAAGGTGCACGGACAGATGCACGAGGGCCCCAACGGCGGCGGGCTCTCCCGCAAGTCGATCCTCGCCGAGGCGGAGGCGAGCCTGCGCCGGCTCGGCACCGACTACATCGACCTGTACATCATCCACCGCTGGGACCACACCGTCCCGATCGAGGAGACGATGCAGGCGCTGGATGACCTGGTCCGCTCGGGGAAGGTCCGCTATCTCGGTGCCTCGGCCATGTTCGCCTGGCAGTTCCTGCAGGCGCAGCACGTCGCCGAGGTGAACGGCTGGACGAAGTTCATCTCGATGCAGAACCACTACAACCTCCTCTACCGCGAGGAGGAGCGGGAGATGATGCCGCTGCTGCGCGAGCTCGGCGTCGCCTCCACCCCGTACAGCCCGCTCGCCGCCGGCCGCCTCACCCGCGACTGGGATGCGGACACGGAGCGGGCCCGCACCGATCAGACCGCGAAGTCGAAGTACGACTCGACCGAGGACACCGACCGGGCGATCGTCGAGCAGGTCGCGAGGATCGCCTCCGACCGTGGCGTGGAGCGGGTGCACGTGGCGCTTGCCTGGCTGCTGGCGAAGAACCCCGTCGTCTCCCCGATCATCGGCGCGACGAAGACCTCGCACATCGACGCGGCCCTCGGCGCCCTCGACCTCGAGCTCACCGCGGAGGAGATCGCCGCGCTCGAGGCACCCTACGTCCCGCACAGGGTCGTCGGTGCGCTCGCTCCGGGCGAGTCCACCCTCGGTGCGGGCGCGAAGACTCGCTGACCCCTGGTCGGCGGGGTGATCCGGGCGTGCGCAGTGGGACCTGCCCGCCGCCCGGATCACCAGCAGCGGCCTCATTCCTGACCTCTCTCACGGAGCGCCAGGAATGAGGCCGCTGTGCATGCTCAGCGCTTCCGGGCCCGCAGCAGGTGGCGCGTGGAGAGGGCGACGAACGCGCCCTCGCGGCGGATGATCCGGTCCACCTCGAGCAGCTGC
>DAHVRS010000272.1 GCA_027322375.1 Brachybacterium sp.
GAGCAGCGCCCCCATCACGAGCGCCATGAGCGGCGCGGCGATGAGGCCCACCCACACATTCCCGGCGAGCGAGCCGATGAGCGTGGCCCCGAAGGCGCCGAACAGCAGCTGGCCCTCGATCGCGATGTTGATGACGCCGGCCCGCTCGGAGAGCACGCCGGAGAGCGCACCGAAGGCGAGCGGCACGGCGAGCACGATCGTGCCCTGGAGCAGGGTGGTCACGTCGAGGGTCCGTTCGGAGATGACCCAGGTCATGAACGCGAGGATCCAGGCGACCGCGAAGACGACGATGAGGGTGATCCGCAGCCGGGCCGAGGGCCGGCTGCTCCGGGCGTGCAGCACCCACAGGGCGGCGGAGGCGGCGAGCGCGAGCAGCGAGAGCCCGACGGCGCCGCCCTTCGCGGGCAGGGCGATCGTCTCGGGCACGATGCCCAGCGGGTTGAGGTCCGTCTCGCGGGCGAGCACGAAAGCGGACTCGACCCCAGGGATGCCGCGCAGGCCGAAGAAGATCAGTGCCAGCAGGCCCAGGACCGTGGTGGTCACGGGCAGGTGCCACCAGCTGGCGGGGCGGGTGTCGTCGAGCCTCCGCTCGACGGCGGAGTCGTCGGCGACGACGACGGGTGCGGTGCTCATCGCGCGTCCTCCTGCGGGTCGGCGGGCTGGTCGGCGTCGGGCGCGTCGGGACCGTCGAGAGGTCCGTCGGCGGATCCGCCGTCAGGCGTGTCGTCGGGGCCGGACGGTCCCCCGTCGGCCGAGGGGCCGTCATCCTTGACCGACGGGTCCTCCGGGCCGACGGCGGCGCGGTGGGTCGGGCCGGAGACGCTCTCAGCGGTCGCGGCGGCGACCTCGGCCTTCGAGACTCGGGCCTTCCGGGCGCGGCGGACGCGTGCGGCCGCACCGGGGTTGTCGACGTGGCGCAGGCCGATGAGGGTGCGCACCAGCGGCGGGGCCGCAATGAACAGCACCACGAGCACTTGGATGACCTGCACGAGGTCGAGCGGGACGCCCTGGCTGGACTCCATGAAGCGCCCGCCCGTGGACAGCGCCGCGAACAGCAGGCCCGCGAGCACGATGCCCACGGGACCGGAGCGGCCCAGCAGCGCCACGGTGATCGCGTCGAAGCCGATGTTGCCGGCCACGCCCTCGGTGAGGCGCTTCTCGGTGCCGAGCACGTGGACGGCGCCGGCGAGGCCCACCAGGGCGCCCGCGACGGCGAGGACCAGGAAGGAGGTGCGGGCGGTGGAGATGCCGGCGACCTGCGCGGCGCGCGGGTTCGAGCCGACGGCGCGGAAATGGAAACCCATCGTGGAGCGGCTCATCAGCCACCACAGCAGCACCGCGGAGCCCGCGGCGAGGAGCAGCCCCGCGTGGAGGCGGAAGCCGTCACCGAGCAGCGGCGGCAGCATCGCGTTCTCGCCGATGGACGGGGAGGTGGGCTGGGACTGGTTCGCGCCGGTGAACGCCTTCGTCTTCAGCGCGAAGAACAGCAGGTAGGTCGCGATCCAGTTCAGCATGATCGTGCTGATGACCTCGTTCGCGCCGAAGCGCGCCTTGAGGAAGCCGGCGATCCCGCCCCAGATGCCACCGGCGAGGATGCCGGCGACGAGGCAGGTGAGCAGGTGGATGTCCACCGGCAGGTCGTAGGTGAATCCCACGTACCCGGCGGCCATCGCGCCGACGATCAGCTGGCCGGTGCCACCGATGTTGAACAGGCCCGCACGGAAGCTCACGGCCATGCCGGCCGAGGCGATGATCAGCGGGGTCGCGACGGTGAGGGTCTCGGTGAGCGGCCGGAAGCCAGCCGTGGCCGCGGGGATCAGCACGTAGGTGCCGGAGCCGCCGGCCTCACGGACCGCGTCGGCGGCGCGCTGCCAGCCGACGCCGTCGAAGATCGCGCCGCGGAACATCGCCCGGTACGCCTCGCTGACCGACTGCCAGATCGCGGCGAGCGCGTCCGTGGGGCGGGCGAAGAAGTACCCGAGGGTCTCGCGGACCTCCTGGTCCGCGATGATGATCAGCACGGAGCCGATGAGGAAGGCGAACACGAAGCTCATCACGACGACGAGCAGGTCGCCGCGCGCGATGCGCTGCAGGGTGCGGGCCAGGGCGGACTCGGCAGTCTGCTCCGGGGGCGGCGGGGCGTCCGAGGACCCGGAGCCGATGCCGGGGGCGGAGCCGGTCGCGGCGACGTCGACAGTGCTCATCGGGTGCTGTCCCCCTGACGGGTGCTCGTGGTGCGTCGGTGGAGCGTGCTCATGCGATGTCCCCTTCGTCCGCGAGCTGCGAGTCGGTGGTGCGGGCGCCGGCGGCGACCGCCTCGCGCGCCGCCTCGACGGTGTACCCGGCCATCATCAGGCCCAGCACGTCGCGGTCCTCGTCACCGGGCACGATGCCGAGGATCTTGCCGCGGTACATGACCGCGATCCGGTCGGAGAGCTGGGTGACCTCGTCCAGCTCGGTGGAGACGATGACGACGGGGGTGCCCTTGTCACGCTCGTCGAGGATGCGGCGGTGGAGGAACTCGATCGAGCCGACGTCCACGCCGCGGGTGGGCTGGGAGGCGATCAGCAGCGCGAGCTCACGGTTCAGCGCCCGGGCCATGACGACCTTCTGCTGGTTGCCGCCGGAGAGGGTGGAGACCGCGGAGGCGGAGGAGCCGGTGCGGATGTCGAACTCGGGAATCAGCGTCGCGGCGTTGTCGCGGATGGCGCGCAGCTTCATCGCCACCGCAGTGCCGAAGGGCGGCCGGTCATGCTGGTCCAGGACCAGGTTCTCGGCGACGGAGAAGTCCGCGACGAGCGCATCGTGGGTGCGGTCCTCGGGGACGAAGCCGACCCCGGCGTCGAGGATCTGCTTGGTGCTGAGCCCGACGATCTCGCGCCCTTCGAGTGTCGCGGAGCCGTGGACGGTGTCCTGCAGGCCCAGCAACGCCTCGGAGAGCTCGGTCTGGCCGTTGCCCTGGACACCGGCGATGCCGAGCACCTCGCCGTGGCGGACGTCGAAGGAGACGCCGTCGAGCACGCGCGTGCCGACCGCGTCGGTGACGCGCAGGTCGGAGACCTCGAGCGCGACCTCGCCGGGCCTCGCCTCGGCCTTCTCCTGGGCGAGGGAGACCTGGCGGCCCACCATGAGGGAGGCGAGCTCGGCCTGGTCCGCCGACGGGTCGGCTTCGCCGACGACCTTGCCGCGACGGATCACGGTGATGCGGTCGGAGACCGCCTTGACCTCGCGGAGCTTGTGGGTGATGAAGACGATGGAGGTGCCCTCGTCGCGCAGCTGG
>DAHVRS010000170.1 GCA_027322375.1 Brachybacterium sp.
GCCGTGCTCGGCGCCGTCCGCGGGCCGCAGCAGGAGGTCCTCGTGGAGGAGGTGACGGCACAGGTCCGGCAGCGCCTCGCGCAGGTGCGGATTCTCCAGCGCCCCCGCGCCGAGCGGGTTCAGCAGCTGCACATCCCCGCAGCGCACCGCTTCGACCAGGCCCGCCACGCCGCCCAGCGGCGTCGGCCCGAGATCCAGGGGATCCAGCTGGGCGGAGGGGACCAGCCGCACCACGGCGTCGATCGTGTCGCCCGGGGCGGAGTCCGCGCCGGGCAGGCGCAGGGTCAGGGCGCCCGCCCCGGTGCGCAGGTCACGGGCGGAGACGACGGGGGCGCCCAGCAGGTTCGCGATCCAGCTGTGGTCGAAGGCCTCCAGCGGTGAGACGGAGTCGTCGGTGAGCACGACGGTGCGCCCGGCCCGCCCGTCGGCCCGGAGCCGATGGTGCAGCGCCGTGCGGACCGTGTCGAAGTAGGGATGCAACCGGCGCAGCGGCGTGGAGCGGTAGAGGGTGGGCGCGCAGCGGGAGAGGACCCGGCGCAGCTCGAGCGCGATCCCGGCGCCGCCCGGCACATCCACCTCGTCCTCGAGCGCGACCCAGGACCCGCCCGAGGTGCGGGTGACGGTGGTGGTCACGCCGATGAGGCGCGGGCCGGGGCGGGAGGGGAGGCCCATGGCGGGGCGCAGGTAGCCGGGATCCTGCAGCAGCTCCCGCACCGGAGCGACGTCCGTGCTCAGCACGGTGCGCGGGCCGTAGAGGTCCGCATGGAGGGCATCGAGCAGGCGGGCGCGCTGGATGAGTCCGGCGGAGAGCTCGGCCCAGGTGTCGGTGTCGAGGACGATGGGCACCGGGTCGACGAGCGGCGCGACCCCGGAGACGTCGGCGGCGAACATCGTCGCCGACGCGCGCGCCGCGCGCCGTCGACCCGCGGGGCCGAGAGCCTCGAGCTCGTCGACCAGGCCCTGCGGGGGAGAAGCGGTCACCGTGCCATCGTAAGCACGCTCCGCTCCCGCATGCTCAGGAGGCCGGTGCCGTGGGCAGGCCCTCGGAGGGCTGGACCACCACGAAGCCCGGCCCGTGGAAGCCGAGCTGGAAGGACTCCCCGGAGCCGCGCCCGATCAGCGAGCCCATCTTGAAATCGTTCTTGATCTGCGGCTGGAGGTTCGCGGACCAGCACACCGCGGCCTGCGGATCCACGAAGGTGGGCTGCTGCGAGCAGTCCAGCAGCATCGGCGGGCCGTCGGAGGTGACCGCGACCATGCCGTGCCCCTGGAGGAGCAGGTTGAACAGGCCGCCGGCCATGAAGCCCGCCCCGCCGAGGGAACGGATGTCCCACTGGATCGAGGAGTCGAAGGCGAGCATGTTGCGCGTGTTCAGGGTCAGCGCCTCGCCCTCGAGCTGGATGAGGAAGATGGAGTTGTTCGCCCGGGCGTAGAAGACCTCGCCGTGCCCGCGGGTGCGCATCATGTTCGCGCCCTCGCCGGTGGCCATCTTCTTCAGCAGCTTCATCCCGCCGCCGGAGCCCTGGTAGGAGAAGTCCATCTGCCCCTGGTAGGCGACCATCGCGCCCGCGGAGGAGATGATCTCCGGCGACTCGGGGTTCAGGGCGCAACGCAGCATCTTCGGCGACTGCAGGGTCCAGCGGTCGGTGGTCTGACGCTCCTGATGGGAGGCGTCGAAGAGGGTGGAGCGCATGAGATGGGCCTTCCGGTCCGGGAGCGCGCCGGGCCGCGTGGCCGGGCGCGGCGGCGCCCGCCGCGCCGCACGGGGATCCTCTCACGGGAGGGGAACAGCGCGGGGACTGTGAGGGAGTGGTG
>DAHVRS010000335.1 GCA_027322375.1 Brachybacterium sp.
GAGTTCGCGGTGCACCTGGGGCTGCGCACCGGACGCAAGGCCTTCTACACCACGCCCATCAAGGCGTTGTGCAACCAGAAGTACCTCGACCTCGTGGCCGTCCACGGCGAGGAGCGCGTGGGTCTGCTCACCGGCGACACGACGATCAACGGCGAGGCGCAGGTGGTGGTCATGACCACCGAGGTGCTGCGCAACATGCTCTACGCCGGGTCCACGACGCTGGAGGGTCTGGGCTACGTCGTCATGGACGAGGTGCACTACCTCGCCGACCGCTTCCGCGGGCCGGTGTGGGAGGAGGTCATCCTCCACCTCGACGAGGAGGTCCGGCTCGTCTCGCTGTCCGCGACCGTCTCCAACGCCGAGGAGTTCGGTGACTGGCTGTCCATGGTGCGCGGCGACACGGCCGTCATCGTCTCGGAGCACCGCCCGGTCCCGCTGTGGCAGCACGTCATGGTGCGCAACCGGATCCTCGACCTCTACAGCGCCCGGGTGGACCCCACCGACCCGGGCCCCAACCCGCCGATCAACCCCGACCTCCTCGAGGCCATCCGGCGCGCGCAGCGGACCGGGTCGGCTCCGGCGGGGCGCGGACGGGACCCCCGCGGCCGCCGGGGCCGCCCCCCGGCGCGGTTCGTGCGGGTCCGGCCGCCGTCCCGCTCCGTCGTCGTGGAGAAGCTGGACCAGGAGGGGCTGCTCCCCGCTATCGTCTTCATCTTCTCCCGCGCCGGCTGCGAGGCCGCCGTCGAGCAGACCGTGCGCTCCGGGATCCGGCTGACGAACGCGGCGGAGGCGCGGACGATCGCGCAGATCGTCGAGGAGCGCTGCGCCGCGCTGCCGGCCGAGGACCTCGCGGTCGTCGGCTACCACGCCTGGTCCCAGGCGCTCCAGCGCGGGGTCGCCGCCCACCACGCCGGACTGCTCCCCGTGTTCAAGGAGACCGTCGAGGCGCTCTTCGCGGCGGGTCTGGTCAAGGTCGTCTACGCGACCGAGACCCTGGCCCTGGGCATCAACATGCCGGCCCGCTCGGTCGTCCTCGAGCAGCTGGAGAAGTGGAACGGTACCGCCCACGTCGCGCTCACCCCGGGGGAGTACACCCAGCTCACCGGGCGGGCCGGGCGGCGGGGCATCGACGTCGAGGGCCACGCCATCGTCCTCTACCGCGACGACCTGGACCCGGGCGCCCTCGTCGGGCTCGCCTCCCGGCGCACCTACCCGCTGCGCTCGAGCTTCCACCCGACGTACAACATGGCGGTCAACCTCCTCGGCACGACGTCCTTCCAGCAGGCCCGGGAGATCCTCGAGAGCTCCTTCGCCCAGTTCCAGGCGGACCGTGGCGTCGTCGGCCTGGCGCGCCAGGCGCGGCGCAACGAGGAGGCTCTCGCCGGGTACGCGGAGGCGATGAGCTGCCACCTCGGCGACTTCCGCGAGTACGCCCGGCTGCGCCGCCGGATCTCCGAGCTGGAGAAGGACCACTCCCGGGAGCGTTCGTGGGCCGCGCGGCAGGCGGCGCACGCCTCGCTCGCCGCCGCCCGCCGCGGCGACGTGCTCGAGTACCGGCGCGGGCGGCGCACGCAGTGGGTGCTCGTGCTCGACGTCGAGTCCGACCGCCGAGGTGCCCCCGTGCTCCGCGTCCTCACGCCCGAGCCGCGGATCCGTGTCCTCACCGCGGAGGAGCTGCCCCACGGCGCCACGACGGTCACCACGGTGACCGTGCCCAAGCACGCCAACGTGCGCGACGCGAAGGTCCGCCGGGACCTCGCCGCACGGATGCGCAGCGCCGTCCAGGCGGCCCCGCCGGCACGCCGGGCGCAGCCTGCCGCCTCCGCGACCGGAGCCGTGGACCAGCTCGAGGAGCTGCGCCGGCGGCTGCGCGCCCATCCCTGCCACGCGTGCCCGGACCGTGAGGAGCACGCCCGGTGGGCCAACCGGTGGGCGACGCTGGACGCCGAGCACCAGCGGCTGCTCCAGCGCATCGAGAACCGGACCTCCTCGATCGCCCGGGACTTCGACCGGGTGTGCGCCCTGCTCACCGAGATCGGCTACCTCGAGCCGGAGGACGAGCCCGACGGCGGGGACCTGTCGGTCACCGACAACGGCCGCTGGCTCGCCCGCCTGTATGCGGAGAAGGACCTCGTCCTCGCCGAGTGCCTGCGCCGCGGCCTGTGGCGCGGCCTGGACGCGGCCGAGCTCGCCGCGGTCGTCTCCACCGTCGTCTACTCGGCCCGCACCGACGCCTCCTCGGCACCCGGGGGAGCGGGCCGCGGCGCTCTCGGGGAGGCGGTGCGGGCCACCGTGCGGGTCTCCGACGAGCTCGCCGAGCTGG
>DAHVRS010000337.1 GCA_027322375.1 Brachybacterium sp.
CGAGCGCTGCGGCGAGCGCGGGCGGGGCGAAGCCGTCGTCTGCCGGGAAGGGGCTGACGGTGTAGTCGCGCCCCTGCCAGGACACCCCGGCGGTGTCGGTCAGCGGCGACTTCTCCACGAAGTGCGCGGGCAGCGCCTTGCGCGCCGCCTCGCCCGGGGTGCCGGGGGCGCTGTTCTGGCCGGGGATGTCCTGTGCGGGAGTCACGGACGGCCTGCGACGTCGAGCGCCTCACCCATCGTGAACGCCTGGGCGTACAGCGCCTTGCCCACGATCGCACCCTCGACGCCCTCGGCGACCAGTTCGCGCAGGGCGCGCAGGTCATCGAGCGAGGAGATGCCGCCGGAGGCGACGACCTTCGCCTCGGTGCGGGAGCAGACCTCGCGCAGCAGGTCGATGTTCGGGCCGCGCAGGGTGCCGTCCTTGGTGACGTCGGTGACGACGTAGCGCTGGCAGCCGGCCTCGTCGAGACGCTCGAGGGTCTCCCAGAGGTCGCCGCCCTCGCGAGTCCAGCCGCGCGCGGCGAGGGTCGTGCCGCGCACGTCCAGGCCCACGGCGATGCGGTCGCCGTGCTCGGCGAGCACCTCGGCGGTCCACTCGGGGTTCTCCAGCGCTGCGGTGCCGAGGTTGACACGGCGGCAACCGGTGGCGAGCGCGGCGGTCAGCGACTCGTCGTCCCGGATGCCGCCGGAGAGCTCGACGTCCATGTCCACGGCGGCGACGACCTCAGCGAGCAGCTTCGCGTTGCTGCCGCGGCCGAAGGCGGCGTCGAGGTCGACCAGGTGCAGCCACTGCGCGCCGCCCTCCTGGAAAGCGAGCGCCGCGTCGAGCGGGGCGCCGTAGGTGGTCTCGGTCCCGGCCTCGCCCTGGACGAGTCGGACGGCCTGGCCGTCCTGCACGTCGACGGCGGGGAGCAGCTCGAGCACGGGAGCGGTCATGGGGTGCCTCCTGGCAGATGGTGCGGGTGCGCGGGATGCGCAACGTGGGTGCCGGCCGGGCCAGCGGGGTCTAGGGCCGACGGGGTTCCGTCGGGAATGTCAGAGCGAGCGGATCGCTGCAAAGGAGAGGACGAGGCAGAGCAGGCCCAGCACGGCGAGCGCGGCGACGGACCAGCGGGGCTTGCCGGAGCGGAAGAAGGACCATGCGCCGCCGACGAGCAGCCCGCCGACGAACAGCATGGAGAAGGCACCGAAGATCATGCTGCGGCTCCTCCAGCAGGCGCCGCAGCTCCACCGGCGGGCGCTGTGCCCTGAGCCTGCGTGCGGGGCAGGGAGCGCAGCCAGTTGCCGAGCAGCGCGGCGCCCGCGGCCCCCGACTTCTCAGGGTGGAACTGGGTGGCCATCAGTGCACCGTTCTCGACGGCGGCGACGAAGCGGTCCCCGCCGTGCTCGGCCCAGGTCACCTGCGGCAGGCGCATCGAGCCGATCTGCTCCATCTCCCAGCTGCGGGCGGCGTAGGAGTGGACGAAGTAGAACCGCTGCTCGGCGACCCCGTCGAACAGGAGCGTGCCCGCGGGCGGCTCGACGGTGTTCCAGCCCATGTGCGGGACGACATCCGCCTGCAGCCGCGTCACCTCGCCGGGCCACTGGCCGAGGCCTCGGGTCTGCTCGCCGTGCTCCTCACCGCCGTCGAACATGACCTGCAGGCCCACGCAGATTCCGAGCACGGGGCGGCCGCCGGCGAGGCGTCGTTCGATGATCCGGTCGCCGCCGACGGCGAGGATCTGGGCGAGAGTCGCGGCGTAGGCGCCGACGCCGGGGACGACGAGCCCGTCGGCCGCGAGCGCCTGCTCCCGGTCTGCGGTGAGGGCGACGTCGGCGCCAGCGGCCTCGAGGGCGCGCACCACGGAGCGGACGTTGCCGGAACCGTGGTCGAGGACGACGACGCGCGGTCCAGCGGGCGCGGTCGCCGCGGTGGTCTGGGGGGCGGTCGCGCTCACCGGCGCTTCTTCTTCCCCGAGGCGATCCACTCCAGCGCCTGCTGGCGGGTGAGCGCGGCGGGGTCGTGGCCTTCGCCGAGCTCGGCGAGATCGGTCGCGCCCAGCAGCAGCTCCTCGACCACATCATCGACCGCGCCGAGGACGATCGCGGGCGAGATGTCCTCGCCGCGCTGGCCGTTCTTGTAGCGGGTCGCGGTCATGCGGTCGCCGCGGCGCCAGAACAGCACGATGCCGTTGCGCTGCAGGGCGGCGGAGGCGATCGCGGCGAGATCGTGCGCAGCCGCCTCGGCCAGCGCGCCCACGGCGATCGCGCCGGTGGAGGTGTCCACGGTGCGGGTGCCCACGGGGATGTCGATCCCGTCGGTGCGCGCCTCGCGGCCCAGCCGGATCACGCCGGCGAGCGCGGTCGCGGTCGCGACGGAGGTCGCGACGACCGCGACCGTCGGGACCTCGTCCTCCTCGCCGGGGGCGGCGGAGGTGTCGGAGAGGACGTCCTCGACGGTCAGCGGGGCGTCATCGAGGGAGATCCCCTCCATGAGCCGCGCGAACTCGGCGTCGATGTCCCCGGCGGGACTGCCGCTCTCGCCAGGGCTGCTCTCGCCGGGATCGCTGTCGCGGGGTTCTTCGGGGTCGACGGTGCTCACAGGGCTCCCTTGGTCGAGGGGACGTCGAGGACGCGGTCATCGTAGGCGCAGGCGGCGCGCAGCGCACGGGCGAGCGCCTTGAACTGCGCCTCGACGATGTGGTGCGGGTCGCGGCCCTCGAGCACGCGGATGTGGAGGCAGATCGCGGCGTGGTGGGCGAGGGACTCGAAGACGTGACGGGTCAGGGAGCCGGTGAAGTGCCCGCCGATGAGGTGCAGGGCCTGGGCCTCGCTCTCGCCGGAGTGGACGCAGTAGGGGCGGCCGGAGAGGTCCACGACGGCCTGGGCGAGCGCCTCGTCCAGCGGCACGAGCGCGTCGCCGAAGCGGGCGATGCCGCGCTTGTCGCCGAGCGCCTCGCGCAGTGCGTCGCCGAGCACGATCGCGGTGTCCTCGACGGTGTGGTGGGCATCGATGTGGGTGTCGCCGGTCGCCTTGACGGTGAGGTCGAAGCGGGCGTGGGTGCCCAGCGCCGTCAGCATGTGGTCGAAGAAGGGCACGGAGGTGGAGACGTCCACCTGGCCGGTGCCGTCGAGGTCGAGGGTGAGCTCGACCGAGGACTCGCGCGTGGTGCGCGACAGTGTCGCGGTGCGGCGACGGCGCTCGGGCGAGGGGGTCTCGGCAGTGTTCTGAGCGGTGGTCGCAGCGGTGGTGCTGGTGGTGGTGTCGGTCATCGGGGATCGGCCTCCTCGAGGGCGGAGCGGAATGCGGCGTTGTTCTCAGGCGTGCCGACGGAGACGCGCAGCCAGCCGGCGGGGCCGACGGCTCGGACGAGGACGCTGCGGGCGAGGAGTCCCTCGAACACGGCGTCACGATCGGAGAAGGTGCGGAACAGGACGAAGTTCGCGTCGGACGGCGCGACCTCGTGCCCACGGTCGGTGAGATGCGCGGCGAGCGCATCGCGCTCGGTGCGCAGGAGGGCCACGCGCCCCAGCAGCTCCTCGCGGTGGGCGAGGGCGGTGCGGGCGACGGCCTGGGTGACGGCGGAGAGGTGGTACGGCAGGCGCACCACGCGCACGGCGTCGACGATCGCGGGATCCGCGACGAGATAGCCGAGCCGTGCACCGGCGAGCGCGAACGCCTTGGACATGGTGCGGGTGACCACGAGGTTCGGGTGCTCGCCCAGCAGGCTGAGGGTGCTGGGCACCCCGTCGCGGCGGAACTCGCCGTAGGCCTCGTCGACCACGAGCATCCCGCGGGTCGGGGCGAGGGCGCGCGCGGCGGCCTCGACCACGTCGAGCGAGAGCGCGGTGCCGGTGGGGTTGTTCGGCGAGGTGAGCACCACGACCGCCGGGGCGTGCTCGGCGATCGCGGCGGTGACCATCTCGGCCGTCAGCGCGAAGTCCGGGCCGGGGCCCCGCTCGGCGGTGACCCAGGCGGTGTAGGTGTCGCGCGCGTACTCGGGGTACATCGAGTAGTGCGGGGTGAAGCCGAGTGCGGTGCGGCCCGGCCCGCCGTAGGCCAGCAGGAGCTGGTGCATGATCTCGTTCGAGCCGTTCGCGGCCCACACGGCCTCCGGTGCCGGGGCGGGGATCGAGGACTCCTCGGCGAGGAACCGCCCGAGCTCGCGGCGCAGGTCCAGCGCTTCACGGTCCGGGTAGCGGTTCAGTCCGATCGCCGCCTCGACGGCCGCGGTCCCGATCGCCATGGCGAGCTCCGGGGACGGGCCGTAGGGGTTCTCGTTGACGTTCAGGGCATGCTCGACCTCGAGCTGGGGGGCACCGTAGGGCGCGGCGCCGGCGATGCCGTCACGAGGGACGGGCAGGGCAGCGCGCGACAGGGGCTCCGCCAGGGGCGCAGCCGTGGTCTCAGCAGAGGTCTCAGGCATGGCCTCCATGGTAGTGCCGAGGCGCTGAGGACAGCCGGGATGCCCGAGGTGCAGACGCCCGTCCGGCCTGCACCGTCTCCTCTCGAGCCGCACACCGTGGCGCCGCTCACGCGAGCGCAGTGTGCTGGAAGTCGTCTCACGGCGCCGGTCGTACCCTGGAGGGATGTTCCGCTCCCTGGGTGCCCTGGTCGGCGACCTGCTGGTCGTCCTGCTGTTCGTCGCGTCCGGCCTCGTCCAGCACGGAGAGCCGCTGACCACGCAGAACCTCGTGCTGGTGGGCTGGCCGTTCGCGGCCGGCGCCCTGCTGGGCCATCTCGCGATCCGTGCCTGGCGTGCCCCCTTCCGCCTCTGGCCGCACGGCGTCTTCGTGTGGGCGATCACGGTCGCGGCCGGGATGGCGCTGCGCACCCTGCTGGGCGGCACCACTGCGGTGAGCTTCGTCATCGTCGCCGCGCTGGTCACCGCCGTGGGGATGCTGGGCTGGCGCGCGATCGCGATGTACATGACCCGCGGCGAGCGCGCGGTGGCACGCCCCGCGGCCGACGGGGGCACCGCCTCGCGCTGAGGTTCCAGCGCGGGACGGCGACCGTCGACGTCTCAGTCCTGAGTCAGGCCTGCAGTGCGAGCCCATGCCCGTAGGGGTAGAGCGGGTCGTCGGTCCCACCGGGCACGTCCTCGGGGGCGCTGCGCACGGCCGCCATCGAGCGCGGCAGGTCCAGCGGGAGCCGGCCCTGTGCGGGGATCTTCCCGGTGAGCGCATCGACCCAGGCCGCGCCGGAGACCCCGAAGGTGCCGGTGAGCACGTCGACGACCGGAGCGATGTCGGTGAGCACCGCGGCACGGTCCAGGTCCACATCCAGCACGAGCGGGCACGCCGCCTTGATCCGGGCGAGCCGGTGCGCGAGTCCGGGCGGGAACTCGAGATCACCCTGGTGGAACCATGCCTCGAGGAAGAGGTCATCGCGCGGCTGGAAGGGTGCGCCGATCCGCAGCAGGGCGAGATCCGCGTCCTCCGGGCGGGAGACCTGCTCGCCGAGTGAGGCGATGACCTCCTCGGGCAGGCCCTCGGTGTAGATCCGTCGGGGGCGCTCCTCCCCCGCCTCGTCATCCCCTGCGGACAGCAGCGGGAGCAGGCCGCCGTCGTCGTGGAGGATCACGACGCTGCGGGCTTGCGCCTCGTGGCCGCGCCGGCGATCCTCCTCGGTGCCCACGCTCGCCGCGGCCGCGGACTCGTCCACATAGGGGTCATCGAACAGGCCGAGCCGGAACTTCACCTGGAGCAGGCGGCGGGCGGAGTCGGTGATCCGCTCCTCGCTCACCACGCCCTCGCGCACGAGACCAAGGAGCAGGTCGGGGCACTCCTCGCCGCCGAACTGGTCGGCGCCGGCCTCGAGGATCCGGGTCATCCGCTCGGGCGGGGTGAGTTCTTCGACGCCCCAGGCACGAGCGGGCAGGACCTGCTCGCCCACGTGGTTGTCGTTGACGAGCTCCCAGTCGCTGACGATCACGCCGTCATAGCCGAGCTCGCCGCGCAGCAGCCCGGTGAGGACCTGCTTGTTGAAGCCGAAGCCGACCGCCTCGATCTCCTCACCGTCGCGCACCAGGCCGACGGGCCGGCCGTAGTACGGCATGATCGCGTCGGTGCCCGCCTCGATCGCGGCGCGGAAGGGCAGCAGGTGGTCCTCGAAGCGGCCGCCGGGATAGACCTGGTCGCGGCCGTAGGGGAAGTGGGCGTCCTCCCCGTCCTTCTGCGGGCCCGCGCCGGGGAAGTGCTTGATGGTGGACTGCACCGACGGCTCGCCCTCCTCTCCGGCGAGACCGTCGAGCGCGGCGACGACGAGCTCCGCTGTGAGCTCCGGGTCCTGGGAGAAGCATTCGCGCTGACGCGCCCAGCGGGGCTCGGTGGCGAGGTCCGCGACGGGGTGCAGTCCGGCCCGGATGCCGATGGCGGTGTATTCGCGGCGCACCGTGTCCGCCCAGCCCCGCACGAGCTCCGGATCGCGCAGCGCACCGAGGCCGAGCGGCTCAGGCCAGAGGGAGAAGAACGAGGTGGCCCAGGCGGTGCCCGCATTCTGCGCGCCGCCGTGCCGGGGGTCGGTCGAGATCGTCACGGGGATGCCGTGCGGGGTGGTCTCGGCGAGCTCCTGGAGGCGGTTGTGCCAGCGGGCGGCGGCCTCGGCGCTCTCGAGGCCGTGCACGTTGAAGTGCGTCATGAACTTCTCGGTGACGACCGTCGTGGTCGGGGACTTCGAGATCGCGCCCGGGGTCTCGAGCAGCGTCCCGTCGGGCCCGGTCTCGATGACGGTGTGGAAGAGCAGTCCCGCCTTCTCCTCGAGGGAGAGCCGGGCGAGGAGGTCATCGGTGCGCTCCTCGGCGCTGAGGCGCGGATCCTCGTAAGGATCCATGACGCCGTTGCCGTTCAGGTCCCGGTAGCGGGTGCCGTCGGCGGCTTCGGCGAGGCGGGGCAGGGAACGATCAGCCGTGGGCATTGAAGACCTCCTGGGCGAGGACGGGGCGCAGTGCCGCCTCGATCTCGTCGGTCGCGAACCACTCGCGCAGCTGACCGTCCAGCAGCACATTGCCGAGCGCGCCCATGATCATGGATTGGTCGAGCGAGAGGTGACGCTCAGCCCGCACTCCGGTGCCGACGGCGACCGCGTCGTGGAAGCCACCGCGGCCATAGGCGCCGAGCTCCGTCTCGATCCGGGAGAGGTTCTCCAGCGCGGCGTCGGGCTCGTACTGGAGGGCGAGCGCCGCGGCGTGAGGGGTGACCACGCCGTCCAGGCCCTGCGGGTAGGGCTCGCCGGCGCGCCAGTCGGTGCCGGCCGCGTCGGAGAAGTAGCCGGTGGGGTTCAGTCCCAGCGCGTCCACGCCGTACTCGCGGTAGCCGCCGTGCGGATCGGAGCTCGGGGAGAACCCCCAGTAGCCGTAGCCGGCCTCGTCCAGACCGTGCTCGCGCTGGGCGCGCACGTGCAGGGCATGGTTGCGGCCCCAGCTGTCCGGCCCCCAGGCCGCCTCTGGCACGAAGAGGTCGGGCATGAGCTCCTCGAACATCGACCCGCCCCAGCCGGGGACGACCTGCATGCCGCGGTAGGTATGGGCGCCCTCGAAGACGGCCACGCCCTCGTGCTCGGTCCACTCCCCCACCGGCGCCGTCTCGGGCCAGTCCCACTCCGGCGGGAAGGTGCGGAACGTCGTGAAGTAGGCGGCGGCCGGGATCTGCCCGGCGAGGATCCCGAGATAGGTGACCATCCGGGCCTCGGAGACGGCGGTGTCGTAGTGGTGACCGGAGTGGTACCAGACGTCCGCGCCCTCGATGCCGTTCATGAGCGGGAGGAGCTCGGCGTCCTCGCGGCTCGGGTCTTCGAGCCAGAAGCCGCCGACGGTCTGGCCGGGCTGGGCGGCGACGTCGCGGTCGAAGAACACGTCCCAGCGCATGCCGTCGGCCAGCCGACGGGCGCGGCGCCGGTTCGAGGGGTCGGCCTCGGCGACGACGTGGAGGGCCGCACCGAGCCAGCCCATGTCCACGCTCGAGACGAAGGGGACCACCGGGTCGCCGGAGCCTGGCCAGGAGCGCAGGATCGTCCCGTCGGCCTCGTCGTACCAGTTCACGTACATGCCCGAGGGCTCGTGGCGCTCCATCGTCTCCAGGCTCGTGAGCGTCGCGGCGATGCGGCGCCGGGCATCGCCCGGGGTGATCAACCGCAGCTCGCGTGCCAGCAGCGCGGACCACAGGGAGCCGCCGATGTTGGTGGGCGAGGTGTGGCGGGAGTGTCCGGTGAGGGAGGCGTCGATGCTGTCGGAGATGAGGCCCGTGGAGCGGACGGTCATCGCGTCGAGGCTGCGCCAGGTGTCCTTCGCCCAGCGGCGCAGGAGGGTGCGGTCGGCGCGGGAAGGAGCAGACGGGCCGACGGGCATCACGGCCTCCGTTCGACGGGGTGCTGCCGCGGCGCGGCCGGGCAGGACGGCGGTCGCCGCGAAGGCGCCGGCGCCGAGCAGGGGGACGGTGAGCAGTGTGCGCCGGTCGAAGCCGGTCGCGTGAGAGCGAAGGGTCACGTTGCCTCCTCGAGGCGTGGTGGCGGGTGGGGTGCGGGCGGCTCGCGGCGAGCCGACTGCTGCGGGGCTCGCAGCGGGCCGCCCGCGGTGGGGCTCACTTGATGCCGGTGGCGGCGATGCCCTGGATGAAGTAGCGCTGGAAGAACAGGAAGACCACGAGGATCGGCAGCACGATGAGCGTGGCGCCTGCGAGCAGCAGCCCGTAGTCCGTCTGGTTCTGGCCGGTGGAGATCAGCGCCAGCGCAACGGGGAGGGTGTAGGTGGACTCGCTCGAGGAGACCACCAGCGGCCACAGGAAGTTGTTCCAGGAGCCGAGGAAGGTGAGGATGCCGAGGGTCGCAAAGGCCGGGCCCGCCAGCGGCAGGTAGATCCGGAAGAAGATCGCGATCTCCCCGACCCCGTCGATCCGTCCGGCCTCGAGCAGCTCCCGCGGCAGGCCCAGGAAGAACTGCCGCATGAGGAACACGCTGAAGGGCTGGACGAGGAAGGGCAGGATCAGGGCCGGCAACGTGTCGGCCAGTCCCAGGTTCACCACCAGCACGTACTGCGGGATGAAGGTGACCAGGCCCGGGATCATCAGGCAGCCCAGCACGAGCACGAACAGCAGCTTCTTGAAGGGGAAGCGCAGGTGCGCGAGGGCGTAGCCGAACATGGAGCTCAGCAGGAGGTTCCCTGCGGTGACGACGATCGCGACGATCGCGGAGTTCGAGAAGAACTTCGCGAACGGACGGTCGAAGAGACGGCGGAAGTTGCCCAGCGTCGGCTCCTCGGGCAGCCAGGTGGGCGGCACCCGGAGCAGCTCTCCCTGCGTCTTCAGGCTCCCCAGCACCATCCACAGGAACGGGGTGATGACCAGGAGCAGGAAGCCGAGCAGGACGATGTTGGTGAGGATCGGATTGCGGCGCTCGAGCATCACTTCTCCCTCATCAGGCGGAACTGCACGAGGGTGACCAAGCCGATGACGAGGAACGTCAGATAGGCCATGGCCCCGGCGACGCCGTAGTTCCCGAAGCCGAACTGGTTGTAGGTGTACATCGAGGCGGAGACCGTCGCGTTCAGCGGCCCGCCGTTCGTCATCACGAACGGCTCCTCGAAGAACTGCAGGTAGCCGATCGAGGTGGTGACCAGCACGAACAGCATCGTCGGCCGGATCGACGGCAGGGTGATGCTCACGAACCGCCGCCAGCGCCCGGCGCCGTCGAGCGCCGCGGCCTCGTGCAGGCCCGGGTCCACGGCCTGCAGTCCGGCGAGGAAGATGATCATCGAGGTGCCGAAGTTGCGCCACACGGCCATCACCACGAGCGAGAGCAGCGCGGTGCGCTGATCGCCGAGCCAGTGCGGGCCGTCGATCCCGACCCAGCCGAGCACGGTGTTGACCAGGCCCGTTCCGGGCTGGAGCAGGAAGCGCCACACCACCGCGACCGCGACGATCGAGGTGATCACCGGCGAGTAGAAGCCGACGCGGTACACGGCGCGCAGTCGTCCCACGCCCGTGTTCAGGGCGAGTGCGGCAGCGAGCCCGGCGGTGATCGTCAGCGGCACACCGAGCAGCACGAACACCCCTGTGTTCAGCGCAGCGCGGCGGAAGACCGGATCCGCGAAGGCGGTGCGGTAGTTCTCGAGCCCCACGAAGTCCACGGCGAAGGGGGTGCGGATGTCGGAGATGCGCATGTCGGTGAAGGACATGAACATCGACTGCAGCACCGGCCAGGCGGTGAAGACGGCGAAAAGGAGCACGAAGGGCAGGGCGAGCAGCACTCCGGCGCGTGCCTCGGCGGCGCCGCGCCGGGAGCGCCGACGGGACCCGGCCGCAGCCGGCCTCCCGTCGGTGCCCGCCGTCGTGGTGGAGGTGCTCATCTCAGGCTCCGGTGCCGATGCCCTGGGCCTCGGACTGGGTGGCCGCGAGGGCGTCCGCAGGGGCGAGGTCGTCCTTGCAGACCTTCTCGATCTGCGCGTCGAAGGACGCGGCGACCTGCTCCCAGGTCGCGACGACCGGCGGGGCGAGCGCGGTGTCGAGCTGGGCGCGGAACACCTCGAACTTCTCGTTCGACGCGACCGTCTCGTCCTCCCAGCCCTGCTGCAGGGCGGGCAGGTCGGTGGACATGCCGAACCACTCGACCTGCACCTCGGGGGTGGAGAGGTACTGGACGAGCTTCCAGGCGGCGTCGCGGTTCTTCGTGCCCTGGAAGACGCCGAGGTTCGCGCCGCCGAGGAAGCTGGAGCTGGTCTCCTTCACGGGCATGGTGAACACGCCGTACTTGCCGGCGAAGCCCTCGCCGCCCACGGACTCGACCGCGCTCATCATCCACGGGCCGGAGATGAACATCGGGACGCGGCCGGAGACGAAGTCCTGCTCGGTGGTGCCATCGGCCGGCGCGGGATCTGCGAGGCCGTCGGTGAAGTAGGACTGGTAGTAGGCCAGCGCCTCCTCGTTCTGGCCGGACTCGAAGGTGAATTCGGTGCTGGCCTCGTCCACGACGTTCCCGCCGTTGGACCAGATCAGCGGCATGACCGACTGCCAGGAGCCGGTGCCGCCGGGCTGCAGGGAGATGCCCCACTCAGCGTCGGCCTTCTCCTGGAGGGCCTGGGCGAGGGCGACGAGGCCCTCCCAGTCCGTGGGCGGCTCGGTGATCCCGGCCTTCTCGGCGAGGTCTTTGCGGTAATAGACGACGCGGGTCTCGACGTACCACGGCACGCCGTAGACGGTGCCGTCGACGGTCACGGACTCGAGCGCGCCCGGGAAGTAGTCGTCGGTCGCGACCTCCTCGGGGGTGGACTCCAGCGCGTTCAGGCCCACGAACTCGGCCATCCAGGTGGAGCCGACCTGGGCGACGTCGGGCGCGGTGCCGGCGGCGATCGCGGAGGTGAACTTGTCGTGGGCGCTGTCCCAGGGGACGGGAGTGACCTCGACGGTGACGTCGGGGTTCTGCTCCTGGAAGCCCTTGAGCAGCTCGGGGAGCTTCTCACCCTCGGCACCCATCGCCCAGACGGTGAGGGAACCGGTGGCGGCGCCCTCGGCGATCGGCTCGGCGGGGGCGGCGGGACCGGACTCGGTCTCGTCGGGACGGCCGCAGGCGGCGAGCAGGCCGAGGGCGGCCGCGGCGCCGAGGCCGGTGACGGTGCGGCGGGTGGGGCGGGCGAACGAGGACATGGTGTCTCCTTCATCGGGGGTGCTCAGCGGCGGTGCCGGGGCCGACGAGGTGCCGGGCGGCGGTGCCGAGGCAGGGTGGTGGTTCTGGGTCTGGGTGGCGAGAGGTCGAGCAGGGCCCGGCGGAGCGGGCTTGATGGACGGGGGCGGGCTCAGGCGGGTTCGGCGCAGCCGCAGGAGGCACGCAGAACGGCACGGGAGCCGATGGTGACGGGATCAGCGGCGGGCGAGCCGTCGATCCGGGCGGCGAGCCGGCGCGCGGCGAGCGCGCCGAGCTGTTCGATCTCCTGCCGGACCGTGGTGAGGCCCGGGGTGATGTAGCGGGCGGCGACGGTGTCGTCCCACCCGGTCACGGCGAGGTCCTCGGGGACGCGCACGCCGCCCGCGGTGAGGCGGGAGATGACGGCGAGGGCGAGCTCGTCGTTGCCGCAGACGAGCGCGTCGAGGTCGATCGGCTCGCGGAGGATCCGCTCGGCGACCTCGCGCCCGGCGTCCTCGACGGGGTCCACCTCGTACAGCCGCACGAGGGAGAGCCCAGCGTCCTCGAGCGCGTCGAGGCAGCCGCGGTGACGGCCGGCGATGTCCGAGCCCTCCTCGGGACGGCCGACGAAGCCGATCCGGCGCCGGCCGTGCTCGAGGAGGTGCGCGGTGAGCTCCCGGGCGGGGGCCCGGTTCTCGGCGTGGACGGCGTCAGCGCCCTCGACGCGGCCGCGGGCGACCGTGACGGTGGGCCGGACCCCGGCCACGCGGGCGACGAACTCATCGTCCGCGCCGCTGGGGGCCATGAAGGCGATCCCGTCGACGCGGCCGAGGAGGTCGAGCGCGTGGGGGGAGTGCACGCCGTCCGGGGAGGCGAGGGCGAGCACCACGGACAGCCCCAGCTCGGAGGCGGCGATGTCGAAGCCGACGAGGAGCTGGGAGTAGTAGTGCCCGTCGATGTGGGGAAGGACCGCGCCGAGGGCGCGGGTGCGCCGGCCGGCGAGGGCGCGAGCGGCGGCGGCCGGGACGTACTGCAGCTCCTGCGCCGCCTGGAGGACCGCCTCGCGAGTGCGCGCGGCGACCTTCCCGCTGTCGGAGAAGGTGCGGCTGACCGTGGCGATCGAGACGCCGGCGCGTTCAGCGACCTCGTAGACCGTGGCGGCCGGGAGAGTGTCTCCGTTGCCTGTCATGTCCCACCTCCTCGTCGAGTGCGGGCGCCCGAATGGCGCCGTGACACCAGACTGTATGCGCTTACATCACGGATGTGAAGCCACGAACGGGTAAAGGTTCGCGAGGCGCCGGTCAGCGACGGCGTGTCGCGTGGAGGCAGGTCGTGGCGGCGTCCCCGGGGAGACGCAGCGCGACGAGGTCAGCCGGCAAAGCAGAGCCCCCGCACGAGTCTCGTCTCCTGCGGGGGCCCTGCGACGGGAGTCAGTGCGTGGCGCGCCTCAGTCCGCGAAGCGGATGTCGATCGCGGTGCCGTGGGCGGGCAGGCCCTCCGCGGTGGCGAGGGTGGTCGCGGCGTGGCGGGCGGTCGCGAGCGCGTCGCGGTCGTAGTCGACCACGTGGATGCCGCGCAGGAAGGTCTGCACGCCGAGGCCGCCGCCGAAGCGCGAGCTGCCTCCGGTGGGCAGGACGTGGTTGGAACCGGCCGCGTAGTCGCCGAGGCTCACCGGCGCGTGGGGGCCCACGAAGATGGCGCCCGCGTTCGTGACCTGCGCGGCGACGGCGGCGGCGTCGGCCGTCTGGATCTCGAGGTGCTCGGCGCCGTAGGCGTCCACGACCTCGAGGCCCTGGTCGAGGTCCCGCACGAGCACTGCCCCGCTCTGCTCGCCGCGCAGCGCCTGCTCGATCCGCTCGGCGTGCAGCGCGACGGGGACCTGGCGGGCGAGCTCGGCCTCGACGGCGCCGACGAGCTCGGGCGCGTCGGTGACGAGGATGCTCGCGGCCATCGGGTCGTGCTCGGCCTGGGAGATCAGGTCCGCGGCAAGGAAGGCCGGGTCCGCGTCGGCGTCGGCGAGGATCGCGATCTCGGTGGGGCCGGCCTCTGCGTCGATGCCGACGGTGCCTCGCACCAGGCGCTTCGCGGCGACGACGTACACATTCCCGGGGCCGGTGACGAGGTCGACGGGGTCCAGCCCCACGCCGTCGCCGAGGTCATCGGCGCCGTGGGCGAGCAGCGAGATCGCCTGGGCGCCGCCCGCGGCGATCACCTCGGTGACGCCGAGCAGCGCGCAGGCGGCGAGGATCGTCGGGTGCGGCAGTCCGCCGAACTCCTTCTGCGGCGGGGAGGCGAGCACGATCTGCCCGACCCCGGCGACCTGGGCGGGGACCACGTTCATCACGACGGAGCTGGGCAGCACGGCGCGGCCGCCGGGCACGTACAGCCCCACGCGGCGCACGGGGATCCAGCGCTGGGTGACGCTGCCGCCGGGGACGACCTCGACGGTCTCGTCGGGGCGTCGCTGGGCCGAGTCGACGGCGCGAACGCGGGCGATCGACTCCTCGAGCGCGGCGCGGATCTCGGGGTCGAGCTCGTCGAGCGCCTTCTGGATCTCCGCGGCGGGGACGCGCAGTTGCTCGGGCCGGATCCCGTCGAAGCGCTCGGAGGCGTCGAGCACAGCGGCGGCGCCGCGCGCGGCGACGTCCTCGACCACGGGGCGCACCGCGGCGACCGCGGCGTCGACGTCGAGCTCGGCACGCGGCAGCGCCTTCGCCAGCTCGGCGGCGCTGAGGGTGCGCTCGCGCAGATCGGTCACGGCGAGGAAAGGAGCAGGATCGGCCATGCGGCCAGTTTAGGAGGGCTGGCCCGGGCGAGAACGTCTCGCCCACCCCTCGGAGGGACCTCGGACGGCCAGGCCCGACGGGGCGAGGACTAGTGTCGCCTCCGTGATCTTCGCTCTCTGCCTCACCCTTGTCGCCGGCGGTGCCACCAGCATCGGTGCGGCGCTCGGCGTGCTCGGCCGCGGCACAGCACCGAAGGTCCTCGCGGGCGGCCTGGGCCTCTCTGCGGGCGTCATGCTCTACGTCTCCTTCGTGGAGCTGCTGCCACAGGGCGCGCTCGTCCTCTCCGGCGGCGAGGCACCGACGGCGCGCGGCACGAGCCTCGCGGTCCTCGCCTTCTTCGTGGGCATCGCGGTGATCGCGGTGATCGACCGCTTCGTCCCCACCGAGGTGAGCCCGCACGAGTTCTCCGGGCGGATGACCGGCAGCCGCGGGCATGCAGAGGTGCGCGACGCGGCGGAGCAGGCGGCGGACCGGGCGCTGCGGGCCCGCCTGCTGCGCACCGGGACGATCACTGCGATCGCGCTCGCCCTGCACAACGTGCCCGAGGGCTTCGCGACCTTCGTCGCCGCGCTGCAGGCACCCGAGATCGCGATCCCGGTGGTCGCGGCGATCGCCCTGCACAACGTGCCCGAGGGTCTTGCGGTCGCCGTGCCGATCCGTCGGGCGACGGGGTCGCGCCGCCGCGCCTTCTGGCTCTCGACCATGACCGGGCTCGCCGAGCCCGTCGGCGCCGTGATCGGCTTCCTGCTGCTGGGCCCACTGCTCCAGGGCGGCGCGATGGGCGGGATCCTCGCGGCCGTGGGCGGGGTGATGGTGTTCGTCTCCCTCGACGAGCTGCTGCCCGCCGCGGAGGAGACCGGCGAGCATCACACGGTGATCTACTCGCTGCTCGTCGGGATGGCGCTCATGGCGGGGACCCTGCTGGTCCTCTCCCCCGCCTGACCTCTGGCGCAGACGTACCCAGGAGTACTCACGTACCGTGGGAGCGTCCGAGCGACGGCGCGGGAGCGCGACCGTCGTCGAAACATTCTTGACGTCAAGATAGTCTGGGGTCCAGGACCCATGGGCCCCTGGACCCATGCCGCACCGACCGAGGGAGCACCGCGACACATGGCGCGCATCATCTACACCCACACCGACGAGGCGCCGATGCTGGCGACCGCATCGTTCCTGCCGATCCTCGACGCCTTCTCCGACACCGCCGGGATCGAGGTCACCACCCGTGACATCTCCCTGGCCGGCCGCATCGTGGCGGCGTTCTCCGACCTGCTGCCCGAGGACCAGCGCGAGGCCGACGCCCTGGCCGAGCTGGGCGAGCTGGCGAAGTCCCCCGAGGCCAACATCATCAAGCTGCCCAACATCTCCGCCTCGGTGCCGCAGCTCAAGGCCGCCGTCGCCGAGCTGC
>DAHVRS010000342.1 GCA_027322375.1 Brachybacterium sp.
CTCGGCGGTGGAGAGCCGGTGCGCGATGGTGATGGTGGTGCGGCCTCTGGCCAGACCGTCGATCGCCTGGGCGAGGCGCACATCCGCTGCGGGGTCCACGGCGCTGGTCGCCTCGTCCAGGACGATGATGTCGGGGTCGGCGAGATAGGCGCGGGCGAGCGCGACGAGCTGTCGCTCCCCTGCGCTGAGCGACTCGCCGCGCTGACCCACGGGGGTGTCGAGCCCGTCGGGCAGCTCCTCGGCCCAGGTGTCCAGGCCCAGCTCGGCGAGCGCGCGGAGCATGTCCGCCTCGGTCGCGTCCGGCCGGCCGTAGAGCAGGTTCCCGGCGATGGTGGTGTCGAAGAGGAAGCCCTCCTGCGGCACCATGATCACGCGCTGGCGGAGCGAGGAGTAGGGCACGAGCGGCAGCGGCACGTCCCCGATGCGGATCTGGCCGGAGGCGGGGTCCATCATGCGGGTGAGCAGCTTCGCGAAGGTGGTCTTGCCGCTGCCGGTCTCGCCCACGATCGCGATGCGGGAGCGGGCCGGGATCTCGACGCTCAGCCCGTGGATCACCTCGGGCCCGGTCGGGTAGCGGAAGCGCAGGTCCTGCACGGAGATGTCGAGCAGCCCCTCGGGCAGTGCCTGCACGCCGGGGACGGACTCGCCGCGATGGCCGGTGCGGGGGTCGATCGCGCCGCCGGGGTCGGCGACGTCGGCCGGGGTGTCGAGCACGCCGAGCACGCGCCGCCAGCCGGCCACCGCGTTCTGCGCCTCGGACAGCATCTCGATGCCCATCCGGACGGGCTGGCTGAACAGGGAGACGAGGAAGACGAAGGCGACCACGCCACCCGCGGTGAGGTCCGCGCCGGGCATGTCCACGCCGAGCGCGCCGGTGCCGAGGACCACGCCGACCACGACCACGACGGCGGTGGCGAGGCCGTCCCCGGTCTCGGACAGGAAGAAGGACGCGGACTGGGGACGCAGCACCGCGAACTGGGCGTCGCGCACCTCCCTGACCCGCTCGACCTGGGCGCGGCGGGTGCGCTCCTCGGTGCCGTAGGCACGCACGGTCGCGGAGCCGACGAGGGACTCGGAGACGGCGCCGAGCATGGTGCCGACCTTGGTGCGCACCACCTGGTAACGGGCCCGGATCCGCTTCTGCAGCGAGCCCATGATCGCAAGGATCGGGATGTAGCACAGCCACACCACGAGCGCGAGCGGCCAGGAGTAGAACACCATGACGGCGGTGGCGAGGACGAGCTGGAAGCTCATCACCACGAGCATGATCCCGCCGAAGCTCATGAACTGGCTGACGGTGTCGACGTCGCTGGTCACGCGCGAGACGAGGGCGCCGCGCTGCTCGGTGCCCTGGGTGAGCAGGGACAGGTCGTGGATGTGCCGGAAGGCGCGCTTGCGCAGGGTCGCCAGCGATGTCTCCGCGAGGCGGAACAGGCGCCGGTTCATCAGGACGTTGCAGGTGGCGGTGACGAGCAGCACGAGGGCGGCGAGCCCGGCGGCGCTGGCGACATAGGCGACGTCCGGGGTCGTCGGCGCGATGATGCCGCGATCGAGGATGGACTGGACAGCGATCGGGACCACGACCTTGCCGCCGGTCGCGATGACAGCGAGCAGCAGGGTGATCCACAGGCCGCGCAGCAGCTCGGGGGTGAGCGCGAGGCCGCGGCGGATCGTGGACAGCGCGCCCTCGTCGGTCGTCGCCTCCCCTCCGAGCCGGGACGAGGTGGTGGCGTCGGGGCTCATCGGTCGTCCTCCTCCTTCTCCTCGCGGGCCTGGACCTCGATCGCGTCGGTCATGGTGCGCTCGCGCGCGGCGGGCACGGCGACCGACGGGTCGGGGCCATCGCTCGGCGGCACCTTCGTCGCCTCCAGCAGGCTGTGCGAGATCGCCGCTTCGTCGTAGGCGTCGACGAGGGCGCGGTAGCCCTCGCTGCGCCCGCGCAGCTCCTCATGGGTGCCGGTCGCGGCGACCCGGCCGTGGTCGAGGAAGACGACCTGGTCCGCCAGCGAGATCGTGGACTTGCGGTAGGCGATGAGCAGGAGCGTGGAGGAGGTCATCTCGCGGCGGATCCCGTCGAGGATCGCGAGCTCGACGCTCGGATCGCAGGCGCTGGTCGCATCGTCCAGGATCAGCAGGCGGGGCCGACGGGCGAGTGCCCGCGCGAGCGCGATGCGCTGGCGCTGGCCGCCGGAGAGGGAGCCGCCGCGCTCACCGAGCTCGGTGTCGAGCCCGTCCGGCAGCGCATCGACGAACTCCTCGGCCTGGGCGACGCGCAGCGCCCAGCGCACGGTGTCCTCGTCGATGTCCTCGCCGAGGGTGACGTTCTCGCGGACGGTGTCGTCGAAGACGAAGGCCTGCTGGAGGACGAGGGCGACGTCCGCGGTGAGCGCGTCGGCCGTGAGCTCGCGCAGGTCTGCGCCGTCGAGCCGGATCGCACCGGAGGTGGGTGGGACGAGCCCGGCGGCGAGCAGGGCGAGGGTGGACTTGCCGGAGCCGGTCGCGCCGACGACGGCGAGCACCCGGGTGCCCGCGTTCGGATCGGCGCGCAGCGTCACGTCGGTCACCGCATGCCCCTCCCGCACGGCGAGGTGCTCCTCGCGCACGCCGCGGCCGAGGATCACCTGGGCAGGGTCATCGCGGTAGACGAAGGAGACCTGGTCGAAGGCGAGCACGCCGGGGCCGTCCGGGAGAGCCCGATCCCCGTAGGTGCGCTCCTCGTCGACGTCGAGGATCTGCTGCACACGCCCGCCGCCGACGACGGTGCGGGAGAGATCCCCGAGCACCCAGCCGAAGGAGCGGATCGGCAGGGACATGAGCGTGAACAGGTAGGCGACCTCGACGAGCTGGCCGGTGGTGAGGTGGCCCTCCCCGATCCGCCAGGCGCCGAGCACGGCGACGGCGAGGATGCCGAGGTTCGGCAGGGCGTCGATCGCGGGGTCGAACCAGCCGCGGATGTAGCCGAAGCGGATCCCCGCAGTGCGCAGATCGTCAGCCGCGCGGTTGAAGCGCTGCTCCTCGACGTCCTCGCGGCCCAGCGACTTCACGACGTTCGCGCCGTCGAAGGACTCGTGCGCGATCTCCGCGACCTCGGCGCGCAGCTGCTGGGAGCGCATCGCGATCGGGGTCGCGAAGCGCTGCAGCATCACGTTGAGGATGATCAGCAGGACGATCAGCGCGAGCATGATCAGCAGGATCACCGGGTCGATGCGGGCCACGACCACCGTCGCGTACACGAGCATGACCAGGGTGGACAGCGCGAAGGGGAAGGGCGCCATCGCGAAGAAGGTCGCCTCGACGTCGGAGTAGACGGAGGAGAGCAGGGTGCCGGTGGCCTGACGGCGATGCCACAGCAGCGGCACCTTCGCGTACACCTCGACGATCCGCTCGCGGTAGAGGCGGAACAGGTCGAACTGAGCCGCCGCCGCGAACACGCGCCGCGCCATGACTGTCACGGCGCGCGCGACCGCGATGCCGAGGATCGCCACTCCGCCGCCGAGGACGAGCGCGGGCGTGGTCTTGCCGCTCTCGAAGGAGGGGACGATGACGTCCTCGGTGACGCGGCCGATGATCGAGGAGGTCGCGATCTGCAGCAGCGCGAACACGACCGCACCGAGGACGGCGAGGGAGAACCAGCCCTTCTGCTCCCATGAGCCCTTCAGCAGGCGCTTCAGGCCCGGGACGAGGACGGCGGGGTGCTGGTTCTCGGGCAGGTCCAGGTGGAGGTCGTCGGTGCGGGTGCGGGTGCGAGTGGTGGTGGTCATGCGGTCACGAAGTGGATGACGACGGCGAGGCCGAAGGTGAAGGTGGACAGGATCGCCATCGAGAACTCGATGAGGATCCCGGTGCCGAGGGCCTTCAGCGCGATGCCGGTGTTCGTGAGGCCCTGCCTCCAGTCCTTCAGCCGCAGCGACTCGGCGATGTAGAGGCCCACGAGAAAGCCGATCGGCAGGCCCACGAAGGGGATGACGAAGAAGCCGACGATCGCGGCGGCGATCGCGACATAGACCGGCCACATCGGCACCTCCGCGGCGTGGAGCCGCCTGCCGGTGAGGACATAACTGGTGGTCATGCCGATCGCGCTGGACACGACCACGACCGCGAAGGCGACCCAGGCCGGCCAGCCGCCGAGCACGATCGCCCAGATCAGCGTCGCGATGACGATCGTGATGGTGCCGGGCAGGACAGGCACGATGATCCCGCTGAGGCCGACGACGTACGCGAGGCCTGCGAGGACCGTGACGATGACCTGGACGGTCAGGCTGTCGACCATGGG
>DAHVRS010000351.1 GCA_027322375.1 Brachybacterium sp.
GCAGCGGGGCGAAGCGCTCGCGCAGGGCGGCGTAGTCGGCCGGGGACGTCGCCGCGGCGTCGTCCGGGTGCGCTGCGGTCTCGGCGGCCCCGTCTCCGGCGTCGGCGGTGCGTCGGGCGGTGGTGGTCATGCGATCTCCTCGAGCTCGGGATGGGGAAGGGCGGCGACGAGCTGCCGGGTGTAGGGGTGGCGGGGCGCGTGCAGCACCTCGTCGGCGGTGCCGGACTCGACGATGCGGCCGTGCTGCATCACCAGCACCCGATCGCTGACGTGGTGGATGACGCCCAGGTCGTGCGAGATGAACAGGTAGGCGGTGCCGAGCGCTTCCTGCAGGTCAGCGAGCAGATCGAGGACCTGCGCCTGGACGGAGACGTCCAGCGCGGAGACAGGCTCGTCGAGCACCAGCACCTCGGGATCGGTGGCGAGCGCCCGCGCGATTGCGGCACGCTGGCGCTGGCCGCCGGAGAGGGTGGAGGGGTGGCGTGCTTCGAGCGCGGGGTCGAGGCCGACGGCGCGCAGCAGCGCGGCGACCCGCTCAGTGCGGTCTTCGCCTCCGCTGCGGCGTCCACGGGCATCACGCCCGAGGCCGAGCCCCAGATCGATACCACCACCGGCGCTGGGGGCCGACGGGAGGGCGTCGGCGATGGTGCGGCCGATCGTCCAGCGCGGGTCGAAGGAGGACAGCGGATCCTGCTGGACCACTGCGATGCGGCGCCGGCGAGCGCGGCGCTGCCGTTCGGGGATGCCGGTCCACGGTTCTCCGTCGAGAGTGACGTGCCCGGTGGTCGGCTCGGTGAGGGCGAGTGACATCCAGGCGGTGGTGGACTTGCCCGAGCCGGACTCGCCGACGATCCCGAGGGTCTCCCCTGCGTGCAGGGTGAAGGAGGCGTCCTCGACGACGGCGCGGGTGCGGCCGCCGGGTCCGCGGTAGCTCTTGCCGAGCCCTTCGGCGACCAGCAGCGGGCGGCGCAGGGCCTGCGAGGACGCGCCGAGGGCTGAACCGTCGGCCGGTGCTCCGACCGCACCGTCGGCCTCGCTGGTGGTCGTGCCGCTGACAGCCCCGTCGGGCGCGACCTCGCTCCCGGTGCTCTGGCGTGCGGCGAGGGCTCGCAGCGCGACGGGGTCCGGCGGGAGGTCGGAGAGGCGCTGCCCGCGGGAGTGCGCGGAGGGGATCGCGGCGAGGAGGCGGCGCGTGTACAGGTCCTGCGGGGCGGCGAGGACCTGCGAGGTGGGGCCGTCCTCGACGACGCGGCCGTGGTGCATCACGAGGACGCGGTCGGCGAGGCGCTCGACCACGGAGAGGTCGTGGCTGATGAGGATCAGGGCGCGGCCGGCGGCGAGGCTCTGCTCGAGCAGCTGAAGGACCTGCGCCTGCACGGTGACGTCGAGCGCGGTGGTGGGCTCGTCGGCGATGAGCACGGCGGGGTCCAGGGCGAGCGCCGCCGCGATGAGGGCGCGCTGACGCAGGCCACCGGAGAGCTCGCTGGGCAGCTGGCGGGCGCGCAGCTCGGGCTCGGGCACGCTGGCCGCGGCGAGCAGGTCCAGCACGCGGCCGGGGCGTTCGCGGCGCGGCACCCCGTGCACCCGCAGCGGTTCGGCGATCTCGGTGCCCACCTTCCGCAGCGGGTCCAGGGACACCAGCGCGTCCTGGAGGACGTAGCCGATGCGTCGGCCGCGCACGGCGCGCAGCTCGTGCTCGCTCGCGCTCAGCACGTCCACGCCCGCGTTCAGCGTGGTCGCGGTGACCTGGGCGGAGGGTCCGTTCAGGCCCAGCAGGGCGCGGGCGGTGACGGACTTGCCGGACCCGGATTCGCCCACGATCCCGAGGCACTCCCCGGGGCGGAGGGTGAAGGAGACGTCGTGGACCACCTGGTGCCCGTCGAAGGCGACGGAGAGGTCCTCCACGGCGAGCAGCGGCGAGGGAACGGAAGAGGTGGACGAGAGTGTGCGGGCGGTCATCGCAGGGCCCCCGCATCGGTGGCGCGCTGGAGGTGACGGCCCAGCACAGTCAGCGAGAGCGTGAACAGCACGATCGTGATGCCGGGGAAGAAGTCCATCCACCAGGCCTGCTGGATGTAGGTGCGGCCGGCGTTGAGCATCGCGCCCCATTCGGCGGTGGGCGGTTGCACGCCCATGCCGAGGAAGCCCAGCGCGGCCGCCCACACGATCGCCTGGCCCACCCCGAGCGTGATCAGCACGGTGAGGGGGCGGAAGGCGTTCGGCAGCAGAGTGCGCAGCAGGATCCGCGGGCTCGAGTGGCCGAGCGCTCGGGCCGCCTCGACGTAGGCGCTGTCGCGCACTGCCAGCACCTGGGAGCGGACCATGCGGGCGTAGCCGGGCATGGTCGCGAGCCCCACCGCGACCATCTGGGTCAGGGCGCTGTTGCCGTAGACGGCGATGAGGATGAGCGCGAGGAGGATCCCGGGGAAGGCGTAGAGCACCTCGATGACGCGCGTGACCGCGCCGTCGGCGAGGCGGCCGCCGAGCCCGCCGAGCAGCCCCAGCACGAGCGCGCCGAGCAGGCCCAGCGCCGTCGCACCGATCCCGATGACGAGCGACTGGCGGGCGCCGTGGATGACGCGGCTGAACACGTCGCGGCCGGACTGGTCGGTGCCGAAGAGGTGCTCGGCGCTCGGCGGGGCGAAGCTCTCCGAGAGGCTGATCTCCAGCGGGTCCTGCGGGGCGAGGAGATCCGGGACGAGCGCGGCGAGCAGCACCACGGCGACCACGGCGGATGCGGCGAGCAGACCGATCCGGCCGGCGAGGTCTCGTCGGCGCCGGGCGGGGCGTGGCGTGGGGGCGGCCTCCGGCGCAGTCACCGGGGCGGGCGGGGCGAGAGTGGTCATCAGGCGTGTCCGATCGTGTGACGGAGGCGGGGGTCGACGAGCACGGTGGCGAGGTCGGAAAGGATGTTGGCGAGCACGTACACGGCCGCGACCACGAAGGTCACCCCGATCACTAGCGGGAGGTCCTGCGCGGTGACGGCGGCGACGAGGATCTGGCCGATGCCCTGGCGGGAGAAGATCACCTCGACCACGACCGCGCCGGAGATGAGGGAGCCGAGCCCCCAGCCGGACAGGGCGATGCCGGGCAGGGCCGCGTGGCGCAGCACCTGCCGCCAGCGCACAGCCGCGGGGGACGCGCCGCGGGAGAGGGCAGAGAGCACGAACGGCTTCTGCAGCGCCGTCTCGAACTCGTCCCGGGTGACCTGGGCGAGGAAGCCGCCCAGCGGGATCCCGAGGGTTAGGGCGGGCAGGATCAGCCCGGCCGGGCCGTCGTCGACCACGGGCAGCCACTGCAGCACCACCGCGACGACGACGAGCAGGACCACGCCCAGCCAGAAGTGGGGCAGGGCCGCGAGGACCACCTCGAGGGAGGCGCCGAGGCGGGCGAGGCGTCCCCGCCGCCCGGCGGTCAAGAGGGTGAGACCGATCGCGAGCGCCCAGGCGATCAGGAGCGAGGCAGCGGTGAGCTGGAGGGTGGGGAGGATCTGCTCGCCGACGATCGCGGTGACGGGCTGCTTCATCGTGTAGGACTCCCCCAGATCGCCCCTGACGAGGCCGGCGAGGAAGTTCCCGTACTGGACGAGCAGGGGCTGGTCGAAGCCGTACTGGGCGCGGACCGCCTCGAGGGTCTCCTCGGGCGGGTTCGCGGAGGCGCCGCCGAGGATCGCGAGGGCGGGGTCTCCGGGAACCATGTGCTGGAGGAAGAACACGATCGTGGCGACCGCCCACAGCAGCAGGAGCGAGGACCCCAGCTTCGAGGCGATCCGGCGCAGCAGCCGGCGGGCTCGGGCACGAGGGCGGGCGGGGGCGGCGTCGCCGGGCGCGGAGACGGGACCGGCCGGCGGGGACGTGTCAGTGGGCGCAGCGGTGGTCATC